>JAKAHP010000268.1 GCA_021825505.1 Pseudomonadota bacterium | reverse complement strand
CGTCGGCACCACCTTCGGCGCCGGCGTGGCGGCCTCTGCCTCGTTCGGAGCGCCCTTGGCCTGCACGTGGGCCACCCTGGCCTGCGCCAGACTCATGACCGGGTAGCGGCCATAGGTCCGTGTGCGCTGCTTGCCATCCAGCGCATAATTCGCCCGCCAGCTCTTCAATCCGGTCGGCGCCACGAAGAGATACAGCCCGCCGCCGTCGGTGAGCTTATAGGGCCGCTCCTGCGGCCTGGCCGCCTCAACAGCCTTCACGGTGAGACCCATGGTATCGCCCCTCTCGATGCCATGAACGATACCACGTTTGGAGGCTGGCTGGCGTGGTACCGCCGAGGACGCAAAGGGACGGCGAGGGGCGCCTCCCCCTATGAAAAAGCCCCATCGCAGAGACTGCGCGGGGCTTCCGGGGATCGCTTTGGATCAATTCTGGCGGAAAGGGTGGGATTCGAACCCACGGTACGGTATAACCGTACACCGGATTTCGAGTCCGGCGCATTCGACCACTCTGCCACCTTTCCAGGGTGTCGCGACGTCGAGGCTTTGAACCAACAAACCCCGAGCACGAAAACATTGAAGTGTATCAGCTCGCCTCAGCCTTGTGAAGGCATCAAGCGCTCGAGACCGCCCAGATACGGTTGCAGCGCGCGCGGCACGTCGACGCCGCCGTCGGCGCGCTGGTAGTTCTCGAGCACCGCCACCAGCGTGCGGCCGACCGCCAGCCCGGAACCATTGAGGGTATGCAGCCATTGCGTGCGCCCCTGCGCGTCGCGCGTGCGCGCCTGCATGCGGCGTGCCTGGAACGCGTCCATGTTCGAGCAGCTCGAGATCTCGCGATAGGTGTTCTGCGCCGGCAGCCAGACTTCGAGGTCGTGGGTGCGCGCGGCACCGAACCCCATGTCGCCGGTGCACAGCAGCATGGTGCGGTAGGGCAGCTCGAGCGCCTGCAGCACAGCTTCGGCGTGCGCGGTGAGCTGCTCGAGCGCCGCAGCCGACTGCTCGGGCGCGGTGATCCAGACCAGCTCGACCTTGTCGAACTGGTGCTGGCGAATCATGCCGCGCACGTCGCGGCCATAGGAGCCGGCCTCCGAGCGGAAGCACGGCGTGTGCGCCACATAGCGCAGCGGCAGCAGCTCGGGCGGCACGATGGTGTCGCGCACCAGGCCGGTCAGCGGCACTTCGGCGGTCGGAATCAGGTAGAAGTCGCCGAGCTCGCCGCGCGGCACCGCGAACAGGTCGTCGGCGAACTTGGGCAGCTGGCCGGTGCCGCGCAGCGTCTCGGCGCTGACGACGTAGGGGACATAGGCCTCGAGGTAGCCGTGCTGCTGCGTGTGCACGTCCAGCATGAATTGCGCCAGCGCACGGTGCAGGCGCGCGATCGGGCCGCGCAGCACCGAGAAGCGCGCCCCCGACAGCTTGGCGCCGGCTTCGAAATCCAGCCCGAGCGCGGCGCCGATGTCGACGTGGTCGCGTACCGCGAAGTCGAAGGCTCGCGGCTGCCCCCAGCGGCGCAGCTCGACGTTGCCGGTCTCGTCCGCCCCGGGCGGCACTTCGGGGTACGGCAGGTTGGGCACCCCCATCAGCATCTCGCCGAGCTCGCGCTGCAGCGCATCGAGGCGCGCGGCCGAGGCGTCGAGCTCGGCCTTGATCTGCGCCACCTGCTGCATGGCCTCGGCGGTGTCCTCGCCGCGCGCCTTGCGCTGGCCGATCGCCTTCGAGGCCTGGTTGCGCTGCGCCTGCAGCTCCTCGGTACGGGTCTGCAGCCCCTTGCGCTCGGCTTCCAGCGCGGTGAAGCGCTCGACGTCGAGGAAGGGTTGCGGGTTCTTGCGCGTGTTCAGCCGCGCGACGGTACCGTCGAGGTCCTTGCGCAGCAGGTTGATGTCGAGCATGGGTGTGTCGTGGAACGGGTGGGCGGCGCGCTCAGGGCTGCGCGCCTTTCGCGCCCAGGCCTTTGGGCAACGGGAATTGGATCTGCTCGCGCGCACCTTCGAGGTCGCGCACTTCGCGCGCGCCGAGCTCGCGCAGCCGGTCGATGACCTGCTGCACCAGGCGCTCCGGGGCCGACGCACCGGCGGTCAGGCCGACGCGGCGCGCGCCGCGCAGCCACGCCGGGTCGAGGTCGTCGGCGCAGTCGACCATATGGGCCGGGCGCCCCAGACGCGCGGCGACTTCGCGCAGCCGGTTCGAGTTCGAGCTGCTCGGGCTGCCGACGACGACGACGACGTCGACTTGCGGCGCCATGAACTTGACCGCGTCCTGCCGGTTCTGGGTCGCGTAGCAGATGTCCTGTTTCTTCGGTTCGCGCAGCCGCGGATAGCGCGCGCGCAGCGCCGCGACGATGGCCGCGGCGTCGTCGACCGACAGCGTGGTCTGCGTCACATAAGCGACCTCTGCGTCGTCGGGAAACGGCAGCGCCGCGACGTCGTCCGGGGTCTGCACCAGCTGCACGCCGTCGGCCTGGCCCATCGTGCCCTCGACCTCCGGGTGCCCGGCGTGGCCGATCATCACCAGGTGCATTCCGGCGCGGCGCATCTTGGCCACTTCGACATGGACCTTGGTGACCAGCGGACAGGTGGCGTCGAACACCTTGAAGCCGCGCGCCGCGGCTTCGCTGCGCACCGATTGCGGCACGCCGTGGGCCGAGAACACCAGCGTGGCGCCGGGCGGCACCTCGGCCAGGTCGTCGATGAATACCGCGCCTTTCGCGCGCAGCGTTTGCACGACCAGCGTGTTGTGCACGATCTCGTGGCGCACGTAGATCGGCGCGCCGAAGCGCTCGAGCGCGCGCTCGACGATCTCGATCGCGCGATCGACGCCGGCGCAGAACCCGCGCGGACTCGCCAGCAGCACTTCGAGCGCCGGGGTGGAGCTCACAGCACGCCCAGGATCTGCACGTCGAACACGACAGCCTTGCCCGCCAGCGGGTGGTTGAAGTCGAGCTCGACGCTGTCGTCGTCGACCGCGGTCACGGTGGCCCCGGCGCTGGCGCCGCTGGGCGTGCTGACGCCGGCCAGCTGCAGCGCGTCGCCGACCGCGATGTGCACGTCGTCGGCCAGATGCTGCTGCAGCACGCTGCGCGGCACGCGGCGCACGCGCTGCGGGTCGCGCGCGCCGAACGCGCTGTCGACGGCAAGCTCGAAGTGCGCGCTGGCGCCCTCCTCCAGTCCCACCAGGCACGCTTCGAGCGCGGGCGCCAGCTGCTGGGTTCCCAGCGTCAAGGTGGCCGGCCGATGGCCGAAGGTGTTGATCCAGTCGCGTCCGTCGGGCGCGGCGAGCCGGTAATGCAAGGTCAGCATCGAATCGGAACGTACGGTGGCCACTTGGCGGTTTCCTCGGTTCGCACGCCCGGCCCGGCGCTTCCCCCGGGGAACCGCACGGCGCGTGCCTGGTCGAAAAATGCTCATTGTAGGGACCGCCCATGACCATGCGCATCGCCGACCTACCGCCCGCGCTGCGTCCGCGCGAGAAGCTGCTCGCGCAGGGCGCCGCCGCGCTCAGCGACATCGAGCTGGTCGCGCTGCTGCTGCGCAGCGGGCCGGCCGGATGCGGCGCGCTGGGGCTGGCCGGCGCCCTGCTCGAGCGTCTCGGCGGTGTCGGGCCGCTGCTGCGCGCCGACGCCGCGCTGCTGCGCGCGACGCCGGGCATCGGTGCTGCCAAGTATGCCGAGCTCGCCGCGGTGCTGGAACTGGCCCGTCGCGCGCTGGCCGAGACGCTGCGCCGGCCCATGGCGTTCAACGATCCGCAGGCGGTACGCGACTACCTGCGGCTGTGGCTGGGCGCCGAGCCGATCGAGGTGTTCGCCGCGCTGTTTCTCGACCAGCACCACCGCCTGCTCGACGCGCGCCAGCTGTGGCACGGCACCCTGACCCACACCGCGGTCTATCCGCGCGAGCTGGTCAAGCTGGCGCTGCGCCTGGACGCCGCCGCGCTGATCGTCGCGCACAACCATCCGTCGGGGGTAGCCGAGGCCTCGCCGGACGATCGCTTGCTCACGGCGCGACTGAAGGAAGCGCTGGCATTGGTCGAAGTGAGGTTGCTGGATCACTTCATCGTCACTAGAAGCGCCTTGTATTCGTTTGCCGAAGACGGGTTGATCTAGCATCGGCCGCATGAGGCCGAAACGCCCCGCCCGAACCCCACCCCGCGCGGTCGACGCCGACGCGCGTGCCCTGTTCCGCGCCGCGGTGGCCGACGCCTGCCCGCTGCCGCCGCCCGACCGCGTGCAGCTGGCGCCGCCGCCGCCCCCCGCGTTGCCGCTGCAATCGCAGCGCGACGAGCGCGAGGCTCTG
>JAKAHP010000267.1 GCA_021825505.1 Pseudomonadota bacterium | reverse complement strand
CGACCTTGACCGCCATCGGCAGCAGCTCGCCCTTGTCGTCGCGCTTGCCCGGACCGACGGCGAGCACTTCGCCCTGGTCGGGCTTCTCGGCGGCGTTGTCGGGGATGAAGATGCCCGAAGCCGTCTTGGTTTCCTGCTCGAGGCGCTTGACGATCACACGGTCATGCAAAGGACGCAATTTCATCGATGTTGCTCCAATTGATCGATTCGATGGATTCAAAACACGCGCTGGCCGCACTGCGGCCGTCCGGTGGCGCCTTCGCGCAGATCGCTAGCACTCACCGGATGCGAGTGCTAATTGTAGGGATGACGCGGCCGAATTCAAGTGCCGCGGTCGCGCGGCGCGTTGCCGCGCGTCGCTCGGGCCCGACGCGCTTGCGCAGCAGGCAACGCGGCACGCGCAGCTTGACATCGACGGACCGGGCCTCGCTGGCTTTGCAGCACAAATACCCGATTAACCATGCCTGCAAATAACCTATTATTCCCTTTGCTCATTATTTAAAAACTAACAAATGATCAGCACATCGCTTACGATGAAATCGCACGCCACGGAAATGCCGGCAGAAACCAATCCGCGCGAAATATATTCCGTCGCCTGCTTTTCCTTGATTGATAAACCACGACCCATTTCAAACAGGAGCCGAAAATGACCAAGCAAACCCAACACGACACATCCACCTCCTCGAACCGGGGTTTCGCCGCGATGAGCGAGGAGCAGCAGCGCGAGATCGCCTCGAAGGGCGGCCAGGCCTCGGGCGGCAACTTCAAGAACGACCCGGAGCGCGCGGCCGAGGCCGGGCATAAAGGCGGACAGGTTTCCGGGGGCAATTTCAAGAACGATCCGGAACGCGCCGCCGAGGCCGGACATAAAGGCGGCCGGGCGTCCGGGGGTAATTTCAAGAACGACCCGGAGCGTGCCGCCGAAGCCGGACATAAAGGCGGCCAGGCGTCCGGGGGCAATTTCAAAAATGACCCGGAACGCGCCGCCGAAGCCGGACATAAAGGCGGCCAAGCCTCGGGAAATCCATCCCGCGGCGAATCCGATCGTCCGGGCGAAGCCGGCCGCACGTCGCGCTGAACGGCCTCGGCGCTCAAGCCTGCGGCGCGGCGCGCGCGACGATCGCCGCGGCGTCGACGCCGCGCGGCAGCGCACCGTAGTGGCGCCCACCGACGCCACCCAGCCGCGACGCGCAGAACGCATCGGCCACCGCGGCCGGTGCGCCGCGCACCAGCAAGGCGCCCTGCAGCGCGAGTGCGATGCGTTCGACCAGGCCGCGCGCGCGGAATTCGAGTTCGTCAGGATCGGCCAGTTCGGCGCGCAAGGCGCAGGTCCAGCGGTCGAGGTGCCGGTCAACACCGCGCGCCGCGTCCAGTTCGGCCAGCAGCGCGTCGACCACGGCCGGATCGCGATGCATCGCGCGCAGCACGTCCAGACACTGCACATTGCCGCTGCCTTCCCAGATCGCGTTGACCGGGGCCTCGCGGTACAGGCGCGCGAGCGGCCCGTCGTCCATCACGCCGCTGCCGCCGATGCATTCCATCGCTTCGGCCGCGTGCTGCGGCGTGCGCTTGCACACCCAGTACTTGCCCACCGGCGTGAGCAGGCGCACCAGGGCGTCCTCATGGGGGTTGCCCTGTGCGTCGAGCGCGCGTGCCACGCGCAGCGCCAGCGCCAGTGCGCCTTCGTGCTCGAGCGCCAGGTCGGCGAGCACGTTGCGCATCAGCGGCTGCTCGCGCAGCGGGCGGCCGAACGCGGCGCGCAGGCCGCAGTGGTGCACCGCCTGCGCCACCGCGGCGCGTTGCGCGGCGGCCGACGCGACCATGCAGTCGAAACGGGTCAACGCGACCATCTCGATGATGGTGCGCACGCCGCGCCCTTCGTCGCCCACCATCCAGGCCAGCGCACCGCGCAACTCGGTCTCGCTGCTGGCGTTCGACACATTGCCCATCTTGCGCTTCAGGCGCAGCAGTTGCAGCGGGTTCTTGCTGCCGTCGGGGCGCCAGCGCGGCAGCAGGAAACAACTCAGCCCGGCGGGCGCCTGCGCCAGCACGAGGAAGGCGTCGCACATCGGCGCCGAGACGAAATACTTGTGCCCGACCAGCTCGTAGGCCGCGCCGGCGCCGCGCGCCGTGCCCAGCGGGTAGGCGCGCGTGGTGTTGGCGCGCACGTCCGAGCCGCCCTGCTTCTCGGTCATCGCCATGCCGATGGTCAACCCCGCCTTGTCGGCACTGGGGACGTTGCGCGGGTCGTAGACCGGCGCGGTGATGCGCGGCTCCCATGACGCGGCCAGCGCCGGGGTCGTGCGCAGCGCCGGCAGCGCGGCGAAGGTCATCGTCACCGGGCAGATGTGGCCGGCGTCGACCTGCGACTGCATGTACAGCGCCGCGGCGCGCGCGACATGCGCGCCGGCGCGTGGCTGCGTCCACGGCGACGCATGCAGGCCATGTCCGATCGCGCTGCGCATCAGCGCGTGGTACGCGGGGTGATAGCGCACGAGGTCGACACGGCGCCCGAAGCGGTCGTGCGTGTCGAGTTCGGGCGGGCAGTGGTTGGCCTGCACGCCGAGTTCGAGATAGTCGGCGGCGCCGGCCATGCGACCGAACGCCTCGAGTGCGGCGTCGGCCCAGGCAGCGCCTTCGCGCTGCACGGCGTCGACCAGGGCCGCGTCGCCACGATAGAGATCGTAATCGGCCAGTTCGCGGCCCACGTTGACCACCGCGTGGGTCTCGGCCAGCCAGCGCGCATGCGGCGCCGATGATTCAGGGCCCGTGGCAGCTTCGGGGCCGGGTTGCGCTGTGGCGTCCATCGGCAAGCTCCTCGACGCGATCGATCGCGTGCCTCCGATGGTACGCGCTACACGCGCCGGCGAAGCCCCCTATGATCGCGCCGACCCGACATACCCAGCTGCCGATGAACGCACCTTCCGCCCCCGCCGCGCACGAGCTCGACTCGGCGCTGACCCTGCTGTTCGCCTGTGGCACCGGCCTGGCGGTGGCCACGCTGTACTACAACCAGCCGATGCTCGCGGTGATCGGTGCCGACCTCGGCGCGTCGCCGCGCGCGCTCGGCCTGATCCCGACGCTGACCCAGCTCGGCTACGCGCTGGGCATCGCGCTGCTGGCGCCGCTGGGCGACCGCCATGACCGCCGCCAGGTGATCGTGCTGAAGGCGCTCGCGCTGGTCGTGGCGCTGCTCGCGACGGCGCATGCGCCGTCGCTGCCGCTGCTCGGCGCGGCCAGCCTCGCGGTGGGGGTGTTCGCGACGCTGGCGCAGGACATCGTGCCGGCGGCCGCGGCGCTGGCGCCGGCGGCCCGGCGCGGCCGCGTCGTCGGCCAGGTGATGATGGGATTGCTGCTCGGCATCCTGCTGTCGCGCGTGATCAGCGGCGCGGTCGCGGCGCGCTACGGCTGGCGCGTGATGTTCGACGGCGCGGCCGTGAGCATCGCGCTGCTCGCCGGGGTGGCCGCGCGCCGCCTGCCCAGCATGGCGCCGACCACGACGCTGCGCTACCGCGCTCTGCTCGGCTCGCTGGCCGTGCTGTGGCGCCGGCACCCACCGCTGCGCGCGGCCGCGTGGGCGCAGGGTTTGCTGATGCTGGCGTTCGGCGCGTTCTGGTCGACGCTGGCGATCGCGCTGCACGCCGCACCGTTCCACCTGGGCAGCGCGGCGGCCGGCGCCTACGGGCTGGCGGGCGCGGCCGGAGCGCTGGCGGCACCGCTGGCCGGGCGCGTCGCCGACCGTCGCGGCCCCGGCGCGGTCACGCAACTCGGCACCGCGCTGGTGACGCTGTCGTTCGCCGCGCTGCTGCTGGTCGGACGCGCGCCGCCGCACGCCGCGCTGTGGCTGATCGGCATCGCCTCGGTCGGCTTCGACCTCGGCATCCAGGCCTCGCTCGTCGCCCACCAGACCATCATCTACGCCCTCGACGCCGACGCGCGCAGCCGGGTCAACGCGGTGCTGATCTTCGCGATGTTCGTCGGCATGGCATCGGGTTCGGCGCTGGGCAGCGCGCTGTTCGGCGCCGCCGGCTGGAACGCGGTGGCGGCGTTGGCCACGCTGGCCGCGGGAGGCGCGTTCGCCGTGCGCTGGAGCGCGCGCACAGGAACCGACGCCGGCTGAACGCTGCGCGCATACACTGCGGCGGTCGCGGCATGTCGCCGCAGCCCCGGCCCGATGCAGTTTCCCGACCGCTCCGTCCTGCAGCGTCAAGCGCTGCTCTTCATCGTCTGCCTGGCCGCCGCCGCGCCGCGTGCGTGGTTGCCGGCGACGCTGCCGCTGCAGCCCGCGGCGGCGGTCGCGGCATTCGCGCTGCTGGCCTGGGGCG
>JAKAHP010000266.1 GCA_021825505.1 Pseudomonadota bacterium | reverse complement strand
CTCTCGCGAGACAGTCAAACGCCCACACTTATCGGCTTTCATTCTTTTAAGGAACCCGACCCGGAAACTCTTCGCTTCCACATCGTTGGCTGCTCAAGCAGCGCAGAATCGATATTCTTGCACAGTCTTTATTTCCTTGTCAAGCATGCGGTTTTGTTCGCTTTCGTCAAACACACCGCCCGCTTGGCTTCGGCCTTCCCTGCCTTGCACGCCGCCGGACCCTGGGGCCTCAAACGCGTTTCGCAGCAGCGAAGAGATGAGATTTTGCATGCACGCCAGACCCCTGTCAAGCGCCTGTCACAAAAAAGTGAACTTCAGGCGCGCGCAGCCCTCACAGCACGACCTTGACCAGGGGGTGCGAGGTCAGTCCGAGGTACAGGGCGTCGAGCTGGGCCCGGCTGGTCGCGCGCACGGTACAGGTGCAACTCAGGTAGTTGCCGGCGCGCGACGCACGCATCTCCAGCGTGGCGGCATCGAAGTCGGGCGCGTGGCGCAACACGACGGCGAGCACCGCGTCGGCGAATCCGTCGACGTTGCGCCCCATGATCTTCAGCGGAAAGTCGCAGGGAAACTGCAGCAACGTGTCCTGCTCGGGCTGTGTCATCGCGTCGATTCCCCGGCTGCGGCCGCCGCCAGCTTGGCGACCTGGTACGCGGCATGGAGCGCGCGGTAGACAGGGCCCGGCCGCCCCTCGCCGACCGCGCGGCCGTCGAGGCGGGCGACTGCGAGCACTTCCTTGGTGGCCGAGCTCAGCAGCACCTCGTCGGCGCAACGCAACTCCCACTCGGCGATCTCGCGCTGCACCAAGGCGATGCCGGCCGCCTGTGCCAGTTCCTCGAACAACCCGACGCGCACGCCCTCGAGCTTGCGCTCGTCCATCGGGGGGCACAGCAGTTTGCCGTGGCGCACGACCCAGACATTGGACGCCGACGCCTCGGTCAGCCAGCCGTCGCGGATCAGGATCGTTTCCTGCGCGTCGAGCTCGGCCGAGGCCTGTCGCGCCAGCACGGCCCCGAGCAGCGAAGTGCTCTTGATCTGCCCGCGCAGCCAGCGCCGGTCAGGCAGCGTGATGGCGTCGACGCCGGCCGCGCGCCGCGGCGCCGGCACATGCGGGAAGGCGAAGCTGTAGCCGAACACGGTCGGCGCCACCGTCGCCGCTGGAAACGCGTGGTCGCGCACCGGCGCGGCACCGCGCGTGACCTGCAGATAAATACACTGGTCGGCGGGGTCGTTGGCGTCGACCAGCCGCGCCACCAGCGCGGCCCAGTCGCCCTCAGCCAGCGGGTCGGGGATGGCGACCGCGCGCAGGCTGCGACGCAGCCGCGCCAGATGCTCGGCAAGCCGGAACGGGCGCCGCGCATAGACCGGAATCACTTCGTAGACGCCGTCACCGAACAGGAAGCCGCGATCCATCACCGGCACGCGAGCTTCGCGCAAGGGCAGCCAGGCCCCGTCGAGATGACACAAGGAGTCGCGCACCGCGTCGGCTCCCGGCGCCTTCAGCGCACCAGACCGCGGCGCGCGGCCTCGAGCGCGGCCTCGGCGCGCGAGGAAATATCGAGCTTGCGGTAGACCTGTTTGACATAGTCCGCCACGGTGTGGCGCGAAAGTCCGAGTTGCTGCGCGATCTCCGGCAGCGTGTAGCCCTTGCCGACCCGCTGCAGCACCTCGGTCTCGCGCTCGGTGAGCACGACCTCGGGCTCCTCGATCACGCCCCGACCGACCTGCAGCAGTGCGCTGAGATCGCCGCGCGCGGCCACGGCCCCGGGCACATCGGTGGCGCGCCGCCCCCATTTGATGCCGTCACCATCGAGCGCGACGCCCGACTGCAGGCTGCTGAAGTGCTGCAGCAGGCGCAGCGCCACCGCCGAGCTCAGGGGCGGCTCGCCATCGCGGATGCGACGCAGCTGCGCCACCAGCTCGACTTCAGGACGGTCCTTCAACAGATAGCCGAACGCGCCGGCGCGCAGCGCGGGGAACACATGCGCATCGTCGTCGAGCAGACTGATCACGACCACGCGCGCCAGCGGCTGCGCCTGGTGCAGCGCGTGCAGCAGGTCCAGCCCGGTGCCGTCGGGCAGACCGAAATCGATCAGGGCCAGCTCGATCGCATGCTGCGCGATCGCCGCGTCGGCCTGCGCACGGGATTCGGCCTCGCATACCGGCAGGTCGGGCAGGGCCTGCGCAAGCAGGCGTGCCATGGTGCCGCGCGAGGCGGCGTGTGGGTCGACGATCAGCGTGCGGCGCGTGACTTCGGACATCAGATCGGTTGGGGGGCTGTGGCGCTCTACCCCCCATATTAGGGCACAGCCGATGACGACCGGCGCGGCGGCGGCGGCGCATGGCGCACAATGACGCGATCGGCGGCGTCGCCGCCCGTTTTTGCACCCCTACCCAGCCTTGCAGATCCAACACCAGTTCGCCCCGGCCGACAACGCGCGGCTGGCCCACTTGTGCGGCCCGCTCGACGAGAACCTGCGCCAGATCGAGGTCGCCTACGACGTCACGATCCGGCGCCGTGCGCACCGCTTCAGCCTCGACGGCGAGCGCGCCCGCTCGGCCCTGGCGCTGCTGCAGGCGCTGTGGTCGCGCGCGCAGCAGCCGCTCAGCCTTGACGACATCCAGCTCGAGCTGACGCAGGCCGCGCAAGGCCAGGAGCCGGGGCTGCAGCCGGCTCCGGGCGAGCCGGTGCTGCACACGCGCCGCGCCGGGCTGCACGGGCGCACCCCGCACCAGTCCGAGTACCTGCGCAACATCGTCGGCCATGACCTGACGCTGGGCCTGGGGCCGGCCGGCACCGGCAAGACCTTCCTCGCGGTGGCGTGCGCGGTCGACGCGCTGGAGCGCAACGCGGTCGAGCGCCTGGTGCTGACGCGCCCGGCGGTCGAGGCCGGCGAACGCCTCGGCTTCCTGCCCGGCGACCTCGCGCAGAAGATCGACCCCTATCTGCGTCCGCTGTACGACGCGCTGTACGACCTGCTCGGCTTCGAGACCACGCAGCGGCTGTTCGAGCGCGGCACGATCGAGATCGCGCCGCTGGCCTTCATGCGCGGGCGCACGTTGAACAATGCCTTCATCATCCTCGACGAGGCCCAGAACACGACCCCCGAGCAGATGAAGATGTTCCTGACCCGGATCGGCTTCGGCTCGCGCACCGTCATCACCGGCGACCTCAGTCAGGTCGACCTGCCGCGCGGCACGCACAGTGGCCTGCTGCAGGCCGAACGCATCCTGCACGGGCTGCGCGGGGTCGCGGTGACGCGCTTCAGCAGCGCCGACGTGGTGCGCCATCCGCTGGTCGCGCGCATCGTCGAGGCCTACGAGAAGGACGAACGCGACGCCAACCGCAACAACGCGACGCGCCCCGCGGCCACATCCAAGCCGCGTCGCAGGAGCGCCGAGCCGGGAGGCGAGCGATGAGCTCGGGGCGCAGCCCCGAGGGGCAAAACATCCGCCCGACGCTGCAACTGTCGGTGCAGTTCGCCAGCCGCGCGCACCGCGCCGAGCTGCCGCGCCACCGCCTGCTGCGCTGGGTGCGCCGCGCGCTGGCGTGCGGACCGGCGCTCGGCACGGCCAGCGCGACGGCGCCCGACATGCCGGCGCAGATCACCCTGCGCTTCGTCGACGCCGACGAAGGGCGCACGCTGAACCGCACCTGGCGCGGCAAGGACTACGCGACCAATGTGCTGACCTTCGACTACCAGCCGTGGCCGCCGGTGGCCGACATCGTGCTGTGCGACGAGGTCGTGGCGCGCGAGGCGGCCGAGCAGGGCAAGACGCTGCAGGCGCATTACGCCCATCTGGTCGTGCACGGCGTGCTGCACGCGCTGGGCTGGGATCACGTGCGCGCGGCCGACGCGCGGCGCATGGAAGCGCGCGAGCGCGACGTGCTCGCCGCGCTGGGACTGCCCGACCCCTACGCCGACGATGCGCGCTGAGCGGTCGCGCCTGTTGCTCGAGGCCGCTTGCGCGCTGCTGCTCGGCGGTGCCTACGGCGCCTGTTTCGGCCATCCGCGCTGGGGCGGCGCGGCGATGCTGCTGCTGGCCGTGTTTGTCGCGCTGCTGTGGCGCGACCCGACAGTGCAGCCGCGCACGCGTGCGCGACGCGCCGCATGGCTGGGGCTGATGTTCGGCGTCGGCACCTATGTGGTCGGCATCTGGTGGCTCTACATCAGCATGGCGGTGTACGGCGGACTGCCGCCGTGGCTGGCGGGCGGCGCCGTGGTGCTGTTTTCCACCTACCTGGCGCTGTACAGCGCGGCGGCTGCGGCGCTGGCTGCGGCGCTGGCGCCGCCGGCGGCGCGCACTCCCTGGCCGCTCGCGCGCGCGGC
>JAKAHP010000265.1 GCA_021825505.1 Pseudomonadota bacterium | reverse complement strand
CCAGGGCTGGCGCGTGGCGCGGTCGCCGCCGGGCAGCGGCAGCTCGGCCAGATGGCCGACGCGGCGCCAGCCAGCCGGGTCGACGACGAGCAACTCGCCGCCCCAGGCACTGCCATCGGCGCCGTAGCCGTAGCCGTCGAGCGCCACGCCCAGCACCGGGCCGCGCAGGTGGTGCTCGGCCATCACCGCGGCGACATGGGCGACGTGGTGCTGCACCGCGACCAGCGGCAGCCCCTGGCGCTCGGCCCAGCGCGTGCCGGCCAGGTCGGGGTGCAGGTCGCAGGCAATGCGCTCCGGGCGCACGCCGGCCAGCGCGACCAGATGGCGCACGCTGTGCTCGAGGAAGTCGAGCGTGGCGGCGTTGTCCAGCGTCCCCAGATGCTGCGAGACGAAGGCCTCGCGCCCGCGCGTCAGGGTCACCGTGACCTTCTGGTGCGCGCCGACCGCCAGCACGGCGGGGCCGTCGACGCCGAGGTCGATGGGCTCGGGTACGTAGCCGCGCGCGCGGCGCAGGAACACGGGGCCTGCGGCATGCACGCGCAGCACCGAGTCGTCGGCGCGCACGACGATGTCGCGCCCGTGGTCGACGATCACGTCGGCAATGCCCTGCAGCCGGCGCGCCGCGTCGGCGCCGTCGATGACCAGCGGCTCGCCGCCCGGGTTGGCGCTGGTGGCCACCAGCGCCAGCGTCGCGTCGTGCGCGAACAGCAGGTGGTGCAATGCCGAGCACGGCAGCATGACGCCCAGGTGCGCCAGCCCCGGCGCGATCGACGGCGCCAGCGCCTGCGCGCAGGGCAGCAGCACGATGGGGCGGGCGCGCGACTCCAGCAACGCTCGCTCCAGCGGCTCGAGCGCGCGCGCGGCCAGTGCGGCGGCGGCCTGCGCCGAGCCCACCAGCACCGCGAACGGCTTGCCCGCGCGCGCCTTGCGTTGGCGCAGCCGGCGCACCGCGGCGTCGTCGCGCGCGTCGCACAGCAACTGGAAGCCGCCGAGGCCCTTGAGCGCGACGATCGCGCCGGCGCGCAGCAGCGCGACGATGGCCTCGATCGAATGCGTCAGCTGCGGCCCGCATTGCGCACAGGCCAGCGCCTCGGCGTGGTAGCGGCGCGAGCGCGGGTCGGCGTAGTCGGCGCGGCACGGTGCGCACAGCGCGAACGGCTGCAGCGAGGTCTGCGCGCGGTCGTAGGGCAGGCGCCGTGTGATCGTGTAGCGCGGCCCGCAATGCGTGCAGCTGACGAAGGGGTAACGGTAGAAGCGGCTCGACGGGTCGTCGACGTCGGCCAGGCAGGCGTCGCAGGTGGTCACGTCGGGCGGGATGCGCGTGTGCGTGGCGCCGTCCGCGCTGGGCAGGATCGCGAAGCCGGCGTCCGGTTGCGCGGCCAGTTCCTCGAGCTCGACGGCATCGATGCGCGCCAGCGGCGGCGCCTGTGCGCGCAGCGCGGCGACGAAGGCGTCGAGCTGCGCGCCCTGCGCCTCGATCAGCACGCCGTCGGCATCGTTGCGCACGAAGCCGCCGAGCTGCATGGCGCCGGCCAGCCGGTGCACGAAGGGACGGAAGCCGACGCCCTGCACGGTGCCGCGCACGCGCAGCCGAACCCGGCGCGCGCCAAGCTCGGCGGTGGCCTGCGTCACGCCGCGGCGACCGCGCGGGCACGCGCGGTGATCCAGTCGTAGAACGCCTGCATGCCTTCGCCACTGCGCGCCGACAGGGTCAGCGTCTGCAGCCGCGGGTTGACGCGCAAGGCGTTGACGATGCACGCGGCGGCGTCGAACTCCAGATGCGGCAGCAGGTCGGACTTGTTCAGCAGCATCAAGTCCGCCGCCGCGAACATGTCGGGGTATTTGAGCGGCTTGTCCTCGCCTTCGGTGGTCGACAGCACCGCGACCTTGTGCGCCTCGCCGAGGTCGAACGAGGCGGGGCACACCAGGTTGCCGACGTTCTCGATGAACAGCACGCCGCCGCGCGGCAGCTCGAGCTGATCGAGCGCGTGCGCGACCATGTGCGCGTCGAGGTGGCAGCCGCGCCCGGTGTTGATCTGCACCGCCGGCGCACCGGTGGCGCGGATGCGCTGCGCGTCGTGGCTGGTCTGCTGGTCGCCTTCGATCACCGCGATCGGCAGGCGCTCGCGCAGGGCCTCGATCGTGCGCACCAGCAGGCTGGTCTTGCCCGAGCCCGGGCTCGACACCAGGTTCAGCGCGAACACGCCGGCGGCGCGCAGACGCGCGCGGTTGGCCGCGGCGTAGGCGTTGTTCTTCGACAGGATGTCGCGCTCGATGCTGACGATGCGCTCGGCGCTGACCCCGGGCGCATGCGTCGCGCGCAACGCGGGAATCTCGTCGTGCGAATGATCGTGCGAATGATCGTGGCCGTGCTCATGGCCGTGGTCGTGACCGTGGTCGTGGGAATGACCGTGGTCGTGGGTATGACCGGGGTCAGCGTCGTTCGCGCTCCCGTCCATCAGCGCCGGATCGATTGCGCAGCCGCATACCGTACACATCACCTCACCTCCAGGTCGAGCAAGCGCAACTCGTCGCCGGCTTGCAATTGCAGTTCAACACCGCCGCACTGCGGACATTCACCATAGCGCTCGTGCAGCGGCACGACGCGCGCGCAGGCCATGCACCAGGCCTGGCCGGGGACACGCTCGATGGTCAGTCGCGCGCCGTCGGCCAGGGTTCCGCGGCATACCGCGTCGAAGCAGAACTGCAGCGCCTCGGGCTCGACTCCGCCGAGCTCGCCGACCGCGACGCGGACTTCGAGCACGCGCGTGAAACCCTGGCGCCGCGACTCCTCCTCGATGAGGTCGACGATGCCTTCGGCCAGGGACATTTCATGCACGGCGACGGTCTCCTCTGCTGTTCTTGTATTCGCCTCGCGCCGCGCCGCTGTCGCGTGCGGCGCGGGGCATCGGGCACCCGGTCGACGCAAGGGCCGTGCCAGCCTCGGCGCGCAGCGTCGGCGCAGAGGGGGCGGCGTGCCCGCGTCCGGCCCGATGTGGATGGAAAATTTACATCGCTGCAAAGTTACTGTCCACTTTCGGGCCTCCGCGCGGCGCGGCGCGCCGGCATGCGCACGCGGCACGGTATTTGCGGCACAATTTGCCTGCCCCGAGGGTTTCGTCATGGTGAACTATGAGCAGTCCGGAACCAGCGGCCGCGCGCAACCGCCGCGGCAGCTTCCGGTTCCGGTACAACTGGCGCTGAGCGAAGACGCCTGGGTCGACGTGATCCAGCGCATGGACGAGGTCTACGCCGACCTGGTGCGCTATCAGGTCGACCTGGAAGACAAGAACGTCGCGCTCGAAGACGCGCAGCGCTTCATCGACAGCGTGCTGTCGGCGATGTCCGACGTGCTGCTGGTGGCCGGCGTCGACGGCCGCGTGCAGCAGGTCAACAACGCGTTGCTGCGCCTCGTCGGCAGCACGCGGGAGGCCCTGGTCGGCCGGCGTCTGGCCGAGTTGTTCGCGCCGGCCAGCGCAGACGTCGTCGCGGGACTGCCGCTGGCGGTGCGCCACGCGGCGATCCTGGATTGCGAGCTGGAACTGATCACCGGCAGCGGCGAAGCCGTGCCGATCGCGCTGAACTGCACCGCGCGGCTGGACGCCGACGGCACGCTGTCGGGCGTCGTCATCACCGGCCGCCCGCTGGGCGAGTTGCGCCAGGCCTACCGCGAACTGCGCGACGCGCACGACCGCCTCAAGACCGCGCAGCAGCAGCTGCTGCAGTCGGAGAAGATGGCGTCGCTGGGGCGTCTGGTGGCCGGCGTCGCGCACGAACTCAACAACCCGATCAGCTTCGTTTTCGCCAATATGCACACGCTGCGCCGCTACGGCATGCGGCTGCAGACCTATCTGGGGGCGCTGCACGGCGGCACCGACGCCACCGGGCTGGCGCAGGCGCGGCGCACGCTGCGCATCGACGAGACGCTGGCCGATCTCGGCGCGCTGATCGACGGCTCGATGGAAGGCGCCCAGCGCGTCAGCGAGATCGTGCAGAACCTGCGCCGCTTCGCGACGCCGCAACGCCAGCCCGCCGCGGCGGTGTCGCTGGCCAAGGTCGTGCGCTCGTCGCTGAGCTGGGTCGAGCGCGGCCTGCGCCGCAAGCCGCGCGTGAATCTCGCGCTGGACGACGCGCTCGAGGTGTGGAGCTACGAAGGCCACCTGCAGCAGATCTTCATCAACCTGATCCAGAACGCGGTCGATGCGATGGACGGCAGCGACGCGTACGAGCTCGACATCACCGCGCGCGCCGACGCCGAGGGGGTGTGCGTGTGCGTGCGCGACCACGGCCCGGGCATCGCCGAGGCCGACCTGATCCGCATCTTCGACCCCTTCTTCACGACCAAGGACGTCGGCAAGGGCACGG
>JAKAHP010000264.1 GCA_021825505.1 Pseudomonadota bacterium | reverse complement strand
GGCACGGCCGCTGGTCCCGTCTCATCCCCCGAGGGGGCTCAAGCAGGCTTGGGGCGGCCCTGCGCCTGCTTGGGGCGCCGGCACGCGCTCATTGCGGCTCCGGCGGCTGCAGCGGGCGCGGCCGGGTGGAGGAGGGATTGGGGGCGCCGCTTAGCGCGCGGCGTCAGGCGCCGGCTGCGGCGCGGCCGGCAGCGGCTCGACGGCGACTGCGCCGAGACCGCAATCGCGCGCGACGCGTTGCAGCCGCGACGCGTCGCCGTTGCTCCAGAAGCGCAGCGCCGCGCCCGGCGCCGCCGGCGCCAGGCAGGAGGTCACGCGCAGGGTCTGCGCGGCGACCGCGTCGGCCGGATCGAGCAGCTCGACCGCGCCGAGCGTGGCGCGGATCGCGTCGGCCACCAGCGGGTAATGCGTGCAGCCGAGCACGATGCGTGTGCAGCCGCGCAGCGGCGCGCACAGCTCCGCGACCCGTTCGCGCGTGCGCGGTGCCTGGGCGCCGTCGGTTTCGATAGCGTCGGCCAGCCCGGGGCAGGGTTGCAGCCGCGGCGCATGCGCACCGCCGTGGGCCGCGAGCAGCGCGCGAAAGCGCGCGCTGGCCAGCGTCGCCGGGGTCGCCATCACGGCCACCGACGCGGCGTCGGCCAGTGCCGGTTTGAGCGCCGGCTCGATGCCGACGAAGGGCAGCGCCGGCCAGTCGCGGCGCAGCGCATCGATGGCCAGCGCGGTCGCGGTATTGCAGGCGACGACGACGGCCTGGGCCCCCTGGTCGAGCAGGAAGCGCGTCAGCGCGCGGCTGCGCGCCAGCACATAGTCGGCACTGCGCTCGCCGTACGGCGCGTGCGCCGAATCGGCGACGTACAGCAATTGCGCGGCGGGCAGGCGCCGGCGCAGCGCGGCAAGCACGGTAAGCCCGCCGACGCCGGAATCGAACACGCCGATGCGCGCGCCGCCTGTCTCGCTCATGCCGGCGCCGTGCTCAGGCGACGCTGACCGGGATCTTGCCGATGCGCGCGCGCCACTCGGCCGGTCCGGTCTTGTGCACCGAGCTGCCCTCGGCGTCGACCGCCACGGTCACCGGCATGTCCTTGACCTCGAACTCGTAGATCGCTTCCATGCCGAGGTCTTCGAACGCGAGCAGCCGCGCCGACTTGATCGCCTTCGACACCAGGTAGGCGGCGCCGCCGACAGCCATCAGATAGGCGCTCTTGTGCTTGCGGATCGCATCGATCGCCGCCGGGCCGCGTTCGGCCTTGCCCACCATCGCGATGAGCCCGGTCTGCGCCAGCATGGTCTCGGTGAACTTGTCCATGCGCGTCGCGGTGGTCGGGCCGGCCGGTCCGACGACTTCGTCGCGCACCGGATCGACCGGGCCGACGTAGTAGATCACGCGGTTGGTGAAATCCACCGGCAGCTGTTCGCCGCGCGCGAGCATGTCGACGATGCGCTTGTGCGCGGCGTCGCGCCCGGTCAGCAGCTTGCCCGACAGCAGCAGCGTTTCGCCCGGCTTGAAGCCGGCGACTTGCTCGGGCGTCAGGGTGTCGAGGTCGACGCGGCGGCTGCGCCCGGTGTCGGCGGTCCACTGCACCTTGGGCCACAGGTCGAGGCTGGGCGGCTCCAGGTAGACCGGGCCCGAGCCGTCGAGCTCGAAGTGGGCGTGGCGCGTGGCCGCGCAGTTCGGGATCATCGCCACCGGCAGGTTGGCCGCATGGCAGGGGAAATGCTTGATCTTGACGTCGAGCACCGTGGTCAGGCCGCCCAGGCCCTGCGCGCCGATGCCCAGCGCGTTGACCTTCTCGTACAGCTCGATGCGCAGTTCCTCGTACTTGTCGCGCGGGCCGCGCGACAGCAGTTCGCTCATGTCGATGTCGTCCATCAGCGCCTGCTTGGCGAGCAGCACGGCGCGCTCGGCGGTGCCGCCGATGCCGATGCCGAGCATGCCCGGCGGGCACCAGCCGGCGCCCATCGTCGGCACGGTGTTGAGCACCCAGTCGACCAGGCTGTCCGAGGGGTTGAGCATCGCGAACTTGGACTTGGCCTCCGAGCCGCCGCCCTTGGCCGCCAGCGACACCTCGACGCGGTTGCCCGGCACCAGCTCGACGTGCAGCACCGCCGGCGTGTTGTCGCGGGTGTTCTTGCGCGCGAACAGCGGATCGGCCAGCACCGAGGCGCGCAGCTTGTTGTCGGCGTTCAGGTAGCCGCGGCGCACGCCCTCGTCGACCGCTTCCTCGAGGGTCTCGTGCAGGCCCTCGAAGCGCACGTCGTAGCCGATGCGCATGAACACGTTGACGATGCCGGTGTCCTGGCAGATCGGCCGGTGGCCTTCGGCGCACATGCGGCTGTTGGTCAGGATCTGGGCGATCGCGTCCTTCGCCGCGCTGCTTTGCTCGCGCTCGTAGGCCTGCGCCAGATGGGCGATGAAGTCGGCCGGGTGGTAGTAGCTGATGTACTGCAAGCCGGCGGCGATGCTCTCGACGAGGTCGTCGCGGCGGATCACGGTGGTGTGCATGGCGGTCTCCGGTACCGGTTCGTGTTGTCAGGGTAGACCCGGATGTTAAGACCGCGCCGCCGCGACCGCGTCAATCCGCTTCGACCGCTTGCGGATGTTCGTGGATGGTTCGCGACATCACGCGGTCGGTGTAGGCGATGGCGAGCGCCGAAAGCAGGAAGATGACGTGGATGCCGCTTTGCGCGATCAGCGTCTTGACGTCGTAGGCGTCGGCGTTGATGAAGGTGCGCAGCAGATGGATCGAGGAGATGCCGACGATCGCCATCGCCAGCTTGATCTTCAGCACCGAGGCGTTGACGTGCGACAGCCATTCCGGGTGGTCCGGGTGGTGTTCGAGGTACATGCGCGAGACGAAGGTCTCGTAGCCGCCGACGATGACCATGATCAGCAGATTGGCGATCATCACGACGTCGACCAGGCTCAGCGCGACCAGCATGATCGTCGTCTCGGTCAGGCGCGGCGTCTCGCTCGGCGGCGGCGCGCCGTGCACGCTGATCGCTTCGAGCAGATGCTGCAGCGCGGTGGCGCTGCCCAGCGCGGCGCCGATCAGATTGATCAGCTCGCTCCAGAAGTGCACGACATACACGCCGAGCGCGAGGATCAGCCCGACATACAGCGGCAACTGCAGCCAGCGGCTGAGGAACAGCAGGCGGGGGACGAGCGGGGTTTGGCGGTTGGGCATGGCGGTCATCGCAACGACATGTATCAATCTGTCATTCTGCCCGATCTCGCGCAACTTTTCCGCGTCAGGGCGTTGTAAGAGCCCACAATACACAATGAAGAGCAGCCCAGTCCGGCGCGGCGGCTCTGTTTTTTGCTCTTCTCTCGTCGTCGTCGCCGGTTGCAGCGTTTCGCCCACACAAAACCGGAGACAACCATGAGCGATCAGCAAGCTCCCGAGCACCACGTCCTGAAGACCTATTACCCGTCCAGCGACGCGGTGGCCAAGGCCCGTATTTCGGGCATGGACGCCTATCGCGCGATGTGCGACGAGGCCGAGCGTGATTTCGAGGGCTTCTGGGCGAAGCTGGCGCGCGAGAACCTGAGCTGGCACAAGCCGTTCACGCAGACCCTCGACGCCAGCGGCGCGCCGTTCTACAAGTGGTTCGTCGACGGCCAGATCAACGTCTCGTACAACTGCCTGGACCGCCACGTCGAGGCCGGCAACGGCGCGAAGACCGCGCTGGTGTTCGAGGCCGACGACGGCACGGTGACCCGCGTGAGCTACGCCGAGCTGCTCGAGCGCACCGCGAAGTTCGCCAACGGCCTGAAGAGCCTGGGCGTGAAGAAAGGCGACCGCGTCGTGATCTACATGCCGATGTCGGTCGAGGGCGTCGTCGCGATGCAGGCCTGCGCGCGCATCGGTGCGACGCACTCGGTGGTGTTCGGCGGGTTCTCCGCGCAATCGCTGCGCGACCGCATCGAGGACGCCGGCGCGGTGCTGGTGATCACCGCCGACGAGCAGCGCCGCGGCGGCAAGTCGCTGCCGCTGAAGGCCATCGTCGACGAGGCGCTGACCCTGGGCGGCTGCGACTCGGTGCGCAACGTCGTCGTCTACCGCCGTACCGGCGGCGACGTCGCCTTCAACGCCAAGGGCGACATCTGGTTGCACGATCTGGTCGCCGCGCAAAGTGCCGATTGCCCGCCCGAGTGGGTCGAGGCCGAGCATCCGCTGTTCCTGCTCTACACGTCGGGTTCCACCGGCAAGCCCAAGGGCGTGCAGCATTCCACCGCCGGCTACCTGCTGTGGTGCGTGCTGACGATGCGCTGGACCTTCGACATCCGCCCCGACGACCTGTTCTGGTGCACCGCCGACATCGGCTGGGTCACCGGCCACACCTACATCACCTACGGGCCGCTGGCGTGCGG
>JAKAHP010000263.1 GCA_021825505.1 Pseudomonadota bacterium | reverse complement strand
CGGTGGCGCCCACGTTGTCGCGCCAGGCGAACACGCGCGAGCCCAGCGTGGCGATGCCGCGGATCGGCCCGGAGCCAGGCACTGCGGCGATGTCGACCCGGTACGCGGCCGCGGCCAGCGCGTAGAAGTGGTTGTCCTGACTCGACGTGATCGGCGGCGTGGTCGCGGTGTTGGTGCCGATCGGCGTCGAGCCGACACGGATCACCTCGCTGACACCGAACGCGCCGGTGACCTTCGTCACCACCAGATAGCCGCTCTCGACTGCGATGACCAGTGCTGTCGCGCCGCTGGTGGCGCCGTTGATCGTGTTGCCTACAACCACGCCGGTGAATGTCGTCGCCGGGACCAGGGTCTGGTACAGCGCATCGCTCGGCCGCGGCTTGCCGCTGAAGCGCTCGATACCGCCAACGCGACTGAAACCGCCGTTGAAGTTCGCTTCGTAGTTGACGCACGCCCTGGCCATGCCAGGCTTGAGCATCGAGGCCGAGCCGACGAGCTGCGTCCCGCCGATCAGGCCGAGCGCCTTGGCTTGGATCGGGACCGGCGCTGGCTGGCGGCGGAACTGCATGGGGCTCAGGCCAGCGGCCGCGCGCCGACCGTGATCTTGTCGCCCTGGCTGGCCAGCAGTGCGTCGTACACGCCCGAGTAGGCGTCGAAGGCGCGCGTGTAGTGCTCCGGCGCCGCGTCGTTGCTGGCGATGCGCATCAGCGCCGCCCACACGAGGGCCATGTGGAACTTGCTGGGCATGTTCGGCTCGCTTGCATCGGCGGTGAGTTCCGTCGGCGCGGTGTAGTAGTCCGCGCGCAAGCGATAGGTGGCCAGGCTCGGCTTCGGGCCGACCAACAGGTCACCATTCGTCGCGATCGACCAGAACTGCGGAGCGCCCGCCTCGTGCTGGCCGACGATGAAGCGGGAACGGAAGACCTCGTAGTCGAGCCACTTCAGCGGCCACTCCGACGCCGCGTTGCTCGCCTCGTACACCGTCGGCTTGTAGTCGTCCGACTCTGTGGCCCAACGATCAAAGCTCGAGATGCCGAGCGCTGCAAGGGTCTGCGTCACGCTGCTGATGGTCAGCGTCGGGACGGCCGTGGTGGCGCGCATCCACTTCCAGTTGCGCGCCTCCATCTGCAGGTCGCGCCACACGTCCTTGCAGGCGTTCACGATCCGCAGGTCATCACCAGCCGCGGTCGCGACGGAGGCCGGGCCGATGCCTGAGCGGCCCGACTCCGACTTCACGCGACGCGCGATGGTGATCAGGTCCACGGATCAGTGCGCCTGCTTGATCGTGTAGGGGAAGCGCTGGCGCTGCACGAAGATGGTCTTCGTGTCGTCGTTCGGGTCCACCTCGGGCACGCCGATGACCGCATCGTCCAGCGCGTTCAGCACGCACTTCGGCACACGCACATCGACGCCACGCTGGAGCAGGAACTCCCGGCCGTTGGCGTTGATGTACTGCTTGACAGGCTCCTGGTCGTTGCCGAGGGCGACGTTGATCGTGAACTCGGGTTCGGCGGCCTTCTCGGCGGCTTGGGCTTTCATCGGATGCTCCTTGCGTTGGAAAACCGGGGCCCGCAGGCCCCGGTGTCGTCTGCCGTACTTGCGACGATCAGAAGGTCGAGTCGACCGGCAGGACGCCCACGTCCCTGAAGGTCGCAATGCCGGTCAGAGCCGTGGTGGCCGGCGTGAACGTCGCGCCGCCTGAGGCGACCTTCATCACGAACAGCGGCGTGAAGCCGTCCGGCACGTCGGGGATCACCGACTTGCCCAGCGCCGTGTAGCCGATCGGACTGATCTGCTGGCCGTCGTAGGTACCCTGCACGCAAAGCACCGTGCCTGCGGCGATGACGCCGAAGACGTAGTAGACGGTCGTGTTCGCCGGCTGGACGTAGAACCCGGTGAGGCCCGAGGGCTGCACGTAGTTCGCGCCGCTGGCCGCGGGCAGGTTCGCGGCAGCCAGCGCCGCAATGACGAGCTCGTCTTGCGCAGCGACCGTGACCATGATGCCGCCCACCGTCGCAACGACAGCGGTCAGTGCGTCAATCTTCGCCGCGGCGATGTTCGCGATTGCCGCGCCCATCTTGCCGTAGCACATGTTGCCGAGCAGCCTCTGCACGGCGCTCGGGACTTGCTTGAGAGTTGCCATCTCGATTCCTTGGTTGGCCGAAAGGAGATGGCCGCCGCAGCGGCCATCAGCCCTGCAGCGATTACTGGGTGACCCCGGCCTCGACGCGAACCATCCAGGCGTCGTTCAAGATGCACGCGGTCGAGTACATCTTGAAGGCGACGTGCGAGCGCTGGGCCAGCGGGTCGCTGTCGGTGGCCTTGGCGTTGACCACGATCGGGGTCACCGCGTTCGCGCCGGCCAGGGAGACCGTTGCGTAGGCGTCGGCGCCGACGATGATGATCGGGTACACGTCCGCGTTGCCGGTGCCCGTGCCGCCGTTGGTCAGCAGCGTCGAGCCGCTGGCGCCGGCCGCGAGGAACGGCGCATACAGCGTGCTGGTCAGGAAGCGGATGTCGCGGTAGCTGCCGATCTCGTTGGGCAACAGAGCCACGCCGGAGCCGTATTCGCTGACGGTCTTGAAGGCCTTGGCGCCACCGGTCTCGGTGAGGGCCTCCAGGTCCGTCTGCATGTCCGGGTGCACGAACGCGATGTACGCGGCGCGGATCGGCGCGGTGCCCACCTTGTCGCTGCCCTGCAGCATGCGGCCGATGAGCTTGGCGTTCTGGCGCTTGAGCGTTCGGATCGCGCGGTTCAGCGCGGTCGTGGTGATCGCCGCGTTGACCGTTGCGCGCGACGAGCCGCCGGCGTACAGGATGTTCGTGCCGCCACGGATGGCGTTGAAGATCACGAGCTCCTGGGTCTGGCCCGCCACCTCGCCCATGATCTCCGAGTACTCGTTGAGCACCGGATCCTCATGGGTGTCGGCGATCACGTCGCTGACCTGGACGCGGCGGCCATACTGCGCCAGCGTGGCGCTCACGTCGGTTGCCGACACGATGTCGGGCGCGGGCGTAACGCCCTCGACGAGCGGCACCAGCGAGGGCTGGAAGGCGTTGTACCGACGGAACTTGACGTTGTTCGTCTTGTTCTTCGGGATTGGCTGTTGCTGGCCGAAGCGCGCCATGCACATGGCAGGCAGCGCGCGGTCAAGCATTTTGGCCGCGGCGAAGGCGGCAGTGCGGGGGGTGATGTCACCGTAGACGGACGACATGATCTACCTCTTCAGGCTTGCTTGAGCTTCTGCGCTGCTTCCGCGAAGGCGGAGTCGAAGTCGTTCGGGTCAGGCGCCCGACGGGTCGACGTGCCGCGCGAGGGAATGCCGCTCGCGAGGCGCAGGCGTTGCTCAGGACTCGGGGCCGCACCGGCGGGGGCCGGCGCGGAAGCTGTGGGTGCTGGCGCGGGCGCTGGGCCGCGGACCTTGCCGGTCTCCGAATAGAAGAGCGACAGGACCTTGGCGCAGTCGCTTGCCGCGACGGCGTTGGAGAACAAGTGCTGGATCTGCTGGGGTTGCTTCTCGATCCAGTCCTCGAACTCCTGGCTCTTGCGGTCCTCCCGCCACTGGGGCGAGAAGCGCTTGTCCAACTCGGCGTAGGTGTTCTCGTAGACCTGCTGCTTGTTCTGCTCGACGAGAGGGTCCACGTGCTTGCGCACGGTCTCCGTCGTGACACCCAAGTCGTTCAGGCGCTTGGTGAGGTCGGCGATCTTCTGGTCGCGATCAGCGACTGCGGCATCGATGCGCTTGCGCACGGCGGCATCCAGATCGGGGGCCTCGGTGAGAACATCCTTCTCCGCGACCGGCGCAGGCGAGGCGGCCGGCTTCGCAGCGGGCTCCTCGAGCTTGCGGCGCAGCTCGGCGACGGTCTGTTCCAGCAGGTTGTTGACCTTGGCAACATGCGACGCCCGAGCGGCACTTCCCCGCTCCCTCGACTCGTAGTCGCGGGCGCGGGCGTTGGCCTCTTCGAGTTGGCGCTGCAGTTCTTCAACGGTGGGGGGCGCCGCAGGAGCTGCTGGCTCCCCCGCCTGTGCAGCGGCCGGCGCTGGCGCGGGCTCTGCTGCGATTGGCTCGGGCGCAGGCGCCGGATCCACGGGGGCGTCGTTCGATGCCGAACCCGCCGCCGCGATCTTCTCGAACTCCTGCTCGAACTCGTCTTTGGTGTCCACCGTTGCTCTCCAGTTGGCGGCCCGGGTCGGGCGGCCTGCCTGCTTTGACGCGGGCAGTTTCTGGAGCGCGGTGCATTCGTCCTACCGCGGCATACACATCGACGTGATAGGCTGGGGCGGTGCGTGCCGTTGCCGCAACCGCCTTCGTGGCCCTGCTGTTCGGGAGCCTGGCGGTGTTCGTGGTGGCCGAGATGCTCGGCCTGGCAACCCTGGCCGACTAGATCG
>JAKAHP010000262.1 GCA_021825505.1 Pseudomonadota bacterium | reverse complement strand
CGGACGTCGCGCCCGCCGCGTGCAGCGTGGCGGCCGCGCTCACGATCAACGCGCCGCAGCCAGCGTCGCGGCGCGCACGCCGTGACGCGTCATCAGCAGCAGGCCGGTCAGCGCCAGGCTCAGCAGCGCCAGCGCGACGTAGACCAGATAGCCGCGCACATAGCCGATCGGGCCCAGCGCCTGCGCGATGCGGCCGAGCATCGGCGGCACCACGAAGCCGCCGAGCGCGCCCAGACCGCCGACCCAGCCGGCGGTGCCGCCGACCGCATCGGGCACGTAGTGCGGCACCAGCTTGAACACCGCGGCGTTGGCCACGCCCATGCCGGCGCCGACCAGGATTTCGCCGAGCACGGTCAGGCCGAACTGCTGCGAGGTCGCCATCACGGTGGCGCCGACCAGCAGCGTCAGGTAGGCCAGCAGCGCGACGCGTTCGCCACCGAAGCGGTCGGCCCAGGATCCGCCGGGAACGCGGATGATCGACGAGAACAGCGAGAAGCCCGCGGTCAGGCCGAGCGCGACCCAGTGCGGCGCGTGGTAGTAGCTGCCCCAGAACATCGGCAGCCACGCGGTCAGCGCGAGGAAGCCGCCGAACGAGGTGAAGTACAGACCGACCAGCGGCCAGGTGCGCCAGCTGCCGGCGGCGTCGAGCAAGGTTCGCAGCACGCTGCCGGCCGGGTACAGCTCCTGGCCGTGCTTGCGCGCGATGGCCTCTGCGTCGCGCCTGGCCATGCCGTGTTGGTGTTCGAGCTGGAACGACGGCGCGTTGTAGCCCAGCATCAGGTACAGACCGATGCCGCCGACGACGATGATCAGCGACACCAGATAGCCGACCCAGAGGCCGCCGAAGGCGATGATCAGCGGCAGGATGATCGCGACCAGGCCGGGCGAGGTGTTGCCGAAGCCGGCGTAGAACGCCAGCGCCTTGCCCTGCTGCGCTTTCGGGTACCAGTACGCGACCTGGCCGATGCCGACCGAGAAGGTCGCGATGCCGCAGCCGCCGAGTGCGCCGAAGAACAGCAGCCACGGGTACTGCGTCTGCGTCAGGTGGTCCGGGTACATCGTCAGCAGCATCCAGTACAGCCCGGCGATTCCGACCAGCGACGCCAGCAGCAGCACCAGGAAGGGCTTCTTGCCGCCGTTGCGGTCGACCCAGGCGCCGAACGGGATGCGCAGCAGCGACCCGGTCAGCATCGGCATCGCCACCAGCAGGCCGACCTGCGAGGGCACCAGGTGCATCACCTTGATGAAGCTCTGCGCGGTCGGGCCGAACAGCGAGACCGCACCGAAGCCGATGAAAAAACCTATGGTCGCGCCGATCAGCGAGCGCTGCGCGCTGCCCCTGACCTGGGCACGGGATGGCGATGGCATGGACGAATCCTCCGTGGCGGGGGGCGCGGCCGCACGGGCCTGCTGCCCCGGGTTGTGTTGTCCGCCAATCTAGGAGTGCGCACCGGCGTGCGCCATCGGCCGTCGGCAGGGGCGCGGCCCCTGCGTCGGAACTAGGCAGTATCGTCCACAGGGGGTACGCCGTCGCGCGGCCGGCGCTCGGCGAAGGCCACCGCGATCTGCACGCGCGAGCCCAGGCCGAGCTTGCGCAGGATGCTCTGCACATGCACCTTGACCGTGGTCTCGGCGATGTCGAGTTCGCGCGCGATCAGCTTGTTGCTGGCGCCGCGCGCCAGCGCCTCGCCGATCTGGCGCTCGCGCCGCGTCAATGCGCCGATCGGGTCGCTCGGCGCGCTGCGCGCGACGAAGGCGGCAGCGACCTTCGGGGCCATCTCGCTGCCGATGACCAGTTCGCCGCGGTGCGCGCGCTGCACCGCGCCGACCAGCTCGGCGGCGTCGCAGGTCTTCAGCAGATAGCCGTGGGCGCCGGCGCGCAGCGCCGCGGCGAGGTCGGCGGCGTCGTCGCTGACGGTCAGCATCAGCACCGCGGCGCGCGGCGCCGCGTCACGCAAGGCCTGCACGGTATCGATGCCGCTGACGCCGGGCAGGTGGATGTCGAGCAGCACGACGTCGGGGCGCAGCTGGGCGGCCAGGCGCAGCGCCTCGCCGGCGTCGGCCGCCTCGCCGACGACCTGCAGCCCCGGGCTTTCGGCCAGCAGCGCGTGGATGCCGCTGCGCACCAGCCGGTGGTCGTCGACGAGCAGGATGCGGGTGGAGTCATTCATGGTCGGATTCCGGTTCGGCCGCGGCGCGCGGCATCTCGGTCGAGGCAAGCTCCAGGCGTACGCGCGTGCCGTGGCCCGGGCGCGACGCCACCAGCAGCGCGGCGCCGATCGTCGCCGCGCGTTCGCGCATGATCTGCAGGCCCACATGCTGGTCGGCGCGCGGTGCCTCAGGGTCGAAGCCGACGCCGTCGTCGCGCAACTCGAAGCTCCAGCGCGGCACGCTGCGCACGTCGACGTCGACATGGCGCGCAGCGGCGTGCTTGCGCACGTTCGACAGCGCTTCCTGCACGATGTGCAGCACCTGGATCTGCACGTCGGCGGCCAGTGGTCGGCCGTTGGCCTCGATCGCCGAGCGCACCGCGACGCCTGATTGCAGTTCGAATTTGTGCAGCGTCATGCGCAGCGCCGGCTCGATGTCCTGGTCGCGCGTGCGCGTGCGGAAGTGCAGCAGCAGCTCGCGCACGTCGGCCAGGCTGTCGCGCACGCCGTGCTCGATGTCGTCGAGCGCCTTGGCGGTGCGCGCGGCGTCGCCGGCCTGCATCGCGCCGCGCAGCAGTTGCAGCTGGATCTTCATGTAGGCCAGCGCCTGCGCGATCGAGTCGTGCAGCTCGCGCGCCAGCAGGGTGCGTTCGCGCGCGACCACCGCCTCGCGCTCCAGCGCGGCGCCGCGCAGGCGCGCCATCGCCGCCGCCAGGTGCCCGGCCAGCGCCTCGTACAGCGCATGCTGCGCCGGGTCGGCGCGCGCGGCGTCGCGGTACAGCAGGTCGACTTCGCCGAGCAGGCGCTGCTGCGCCACCACCGGCACGCTGAGCAGGGTGCTGAAGCCGGCGCGCACGCACGCGGCCTGCTCGGCCGACGCCGCGCGATCGGTCAAGTGCACGACCTGGGTGGCGCCGTCGACGCTGGCGCCGCCGCAGTAGCAGGCCCCGGGCAGCAGGCAGCGCTCGTCGTCGCGCAGCGCCTCGGGCATGCCCTCGGCCGCCAGCAGCACATAGCGCTGCGCGGTCTCGTCGGTCCAGCGCAGCACCGCGGCGTCGGCCCCGGCGATGCGCTGCAGCGCGCGCACGAAGTCCTGCGCCAGCGTCGGCAGGTCCTGGGCGTGCGACACCAGGGCGCTGACCTCGTACAGCGCCGCCAGGCGCTGCTGCTCGGTGCGCAGGTCGGCGGTCTTCACGCGCACGCGCGCCTCGAGCTCGTCGTGCACGCCCTGCAACTGCCCGGCCATGCGGTTGAAGGCCTGCGCGAGTTCGCCGAGTTCGTCGGTGGTGCCGACGTCGACCCGCGCCGCGTAGTCGCCACGCGCCAGTGCCGCGACGCCGCGGCTCAGGCGCCCGACCGGGTCGAGCACCAGCAGGTAGCCGGCGACGAACATCAGCATGGTGCCCAGCAGCACCAGCCCGGCCAGCGCCAGCTGCGCGGTGTGCAGCATCGTGTTCCAGAAGTCGAGCCGACGCTCGATCGACATCACCAGCGCGTCGATGCTGGCGACGAAGGCGTCGACTTCGGGGCGCGTCGGGGCGCGCGCGGCCGGCGCGTCCAGCCAGCGCGGGCGCAGCATCGCCCAGCTGGCCTGCACGCGCGCGTAGCGCGCGCGGATCGTCGCATCCCACGGCACGAACAGCGGCCGCGCGGCGTCGCCGCGGCGCAGCAGATCCAGGCTGCTCTGCAGCTGGCGCGCGTCGGCGGCGAGCCGGTCGCGCTGCTGCGAGGCCGCGCTCAGGGCCAGCTTGTAGCTGAGCATGCGCAGTCGTCCGGCTTCGTTGACCGCGGCGGCGCCGCCTTGCAGGTTCCATGCGGTCCACAGCGTGGCGCCGACCGCGACCAGCGACAACACCAGGAAGACCCCGGCGAACAGCGTGATCTTCGCGCTCAGGTTCCAGCGCATCTGTTTGATCCCGGACAAATCGCCCCCGTCGCTGCACCGCAACTGTCTTGACAGACGCGGCGGTGCAGCAGTTAACATGCATAAAAAATACCAATTCACCATCAACCCCGCGCCCGGCCCGGCGCCGTCCCACCAACCCTTCAAGTCCTCTTACACAAGCCGTCGTCCGCACAAAAAGATTCATCAAAAATGCATCTTAAAAGCGCGGATCGAGCCGACACCCCCGAATCGTCACACTCAGGAGCTTTTCATGCAACAGGTCTTCACGAAGGCCGTGGCGCGCAACATCTTCTTGGGCAGCGCCGCGTTCTTCCTGGTCATCTATCTGCTGCTGACCGCCGCCACC
>JAKAHP010000261.1 GCA_021825505.1 Pseudomonadota bacterium | reverse complement strand
GCGTGCCCAGGGCGTGCGCCAGCAGCCCGGCGGCGGTGGCCAGCAGCAGCGGGTCGCGCGCGAGCTCGCCGAGCTCGCCGCGCTCGGCGTGGCGCGCCAGCGGCCACACCGCGGCCGCATTGCACAGCGGTACGCCGAACGCGATCAGCACCGCGACCAGCGACAGCGCGGGCGCGCCGCCGATGCGGTCGGCCACCGCAAGCGCGATGTAGGAATTGAAGCGGAACGCGCATTGCGCGCCGCTGGCGGCGCAGCGCCGATCGGCGCCCGCGATCAGCGGCGCCAGCCCTAGCGCGATGCCCACGAGCAGCGCGCCGACCCCGGCCACCAACAGCGTGGCGGCGCCGCCCAGCGTGTAATGCGCGCGGCTGCTGGTCGAGAACAGCAGCGCCGGGAACAGCACGTAGTAGACGAGGCGCTCGACTCCGCTCCAGACGTCGCCCTGCAGCGGGGTCCAGCGGCGCAGCGCGAAGCCGAGCGCGATGGTCGCGAAATCGGGGAACAGCAGCAAGACGTCGTGGAACATGCCGTGCCAGAAAGAGCCAGCGCGCAAGCCTAGCAGGCTCCAGCAGGGCGTGCGCGAGCGCGTGCGGCGGGCGCCGCGCTACCATCGAGCGATGCACCGAAACCCCACGATCGCGCCGGTGGCGAGCTGGGACGGCGCGCCGCAGCTCGCCTGGGACGCGGTGCTGGCGCTGCCGTTCGGGCGCCTGGGCGTGCGCTGCAACGCCGTCGCCCTGGTCGAGCTGGCCTATCTGCCGGCGCACACGCCACCGCGCGCGGCACCGGGCGCGCGCACTGCGCTGGTGGACGAACTGCAGGCGCAGCTGCTGGCTTATTGCGCCGACCCCGACTTCGCGTTCGCGCTGCCGCTGGCCGAGCGCGGCACGGCGTTCCAGCGCCGCGTGTGGTCTTTGATGCGCGAAATCCCGCGCGGCAGCGTGCTGCGCTACGGCGAGGCGGCGCGGCGCCTGGACAGCGCGGCGCGCGCGGTGGGCGGCGCCTGCCGCGCCAATCCCTTCGCGCCGATCGTGCCCTGCCACCGCATCGTCGCGGCCGGCGGGCTCGGCGGCTTCGCAGGCAGCCGCGGCGACGACGCGCTGGCGATCAAGTCCTGGCTGCTGCGCCACGAGGGCGTCGATGTCGGCGCTGTCTGAACGCGGCGCAGGGGCTGCCTGGCCGGAGGCGCCGCCGGACTGCGTCGCGGTGCTGACGCGCTTCGTCGACGCGATGTGGCTCGAGCACGGGCTGGCGGCCAACACGCTGGCCGGCTACCGCAGCGACCTGACGCTGCTGGCGCGCTGGCTGGCCGCGCAGCGCCGCGCCGGCCTGCTGCACGCTGGCACGCCCGAGCTGCTCGACTACCTGGCGGCGCGCTTCGTCGGCAGCAAGGCCAGTGCCTCGAACCGGCGGCTGGCGTCGCTGCGCCGGTTCTACCGCTGGGCGCTGCGCGAGCGGCTGCGCGACGATGACCCGACGCTGCGCCTGGAGCGCGCGCGCCAGCAGCCGCGGCGCCCGCACACGCTGTCGGAGGCACAGGTCGACGCGCTGCTGGCGGCGCCTGCCGACGACACCGCGCTGGGGCTGCGCGACCGCGCGATGCTCGAGCTGATGTACGCCAGCGGGCTGCGCGTGGGCGAAATCGTCGCGCTGCAGTCGGTGCACCTGAGTCTTGCCGAGGGCGTCGTGCGCGTGGTCGGCGGCAAGGGTGGACGCGACCGCCTGGTGCCCTTCGGCGAAGCCGCGGCGGCGGCGCTGCAGCGCTACTTGGACCAGGCGCGCGCGGCGCTGCTGGGCGACGCCGACAGCCCCTACGTCTTTGTGACCCGGCGCAGCGCGCGCGCCGGACGCGCGGCTCCCGGCGGCATGACGCGGCAGATGTTCTGGTCGCTGGTCAAGCGCCACGCGCTGCGCGCCGGCATCGACGTGCCGCTGTCGCCGCACACGCTGCGCCACGCGTTCGCCACGCATCTGCTGAACCACGGCGCCGACTTGCGCGTGGTGCAGCTGCTGCTGGGCCACGCCGACATCTCGACCACGCAGATCTACACCCACGTCGCGCGCGAGCGCCTGCGCCAGTTGCACGCGCGTCACCACCCGAGAGCCTGAAGGAGTCCCCCGCGATGGCGCAAGAGAGTTTCTGGTCGGCCCTGATCCTGTTGCTGCTGGTGATCGACCCGGTGGGCAGCGTCGGCATCTACCTGGCGCTGGTGCGCGGACTGCCGCGCCACCGTCGGGTGCGGCTGACGCTGCGCGAATCGGCGCTGGCCTACGCCGTGCTGCTGGTCTTCATGCTCGGCGGGCAGGGCTTCCTGCAGCTGCTCGGGCTGCGCCAGGCCTCGCTCGAGGTCGCCGGCGGCGTGATTCTGCTGCTGGTCGCGGTACGCATGATCTTCACCGGCGGCGCCGAGATCTTCGGTGAACTGGGCAGCGGCGAGCCGCTGCTGTTCCCGCTCGCGGTGCCGCTGCTGGCCGGACCGTCGGCGCTGGCCACGGTGTTGCTGCTGGCGTCGAGCCAGCCGCAGCGCCTGGGTACCTGGGTGGCCGCGCTGAGTGCCGCGGTGGCGTGCAGCGCGCTCGTGCTGCTGGCTGCGGAAGCGCTGCTGCAGCGCGTCGGCGACGCGGTGCTGCGCGCGGTCGAGAAGCTGATGGGGATGATCGTCGCGGCGATCGCGGTGAACATGCTGCTGGGCGGCGTGCACCGCTATTTCTTCGGCTGAAGCGGTCGCGTCAGCCGGCGTGCAGCGCCTGCAGTTCCTCGTCCGAGAAGCCGGCCGCGCGTCGCGCCTCGAGGTTGAACGGGCCGCGCGCGCGCGGCGCGGCGTAGCGCACGGTGAGCTCGGCGTAAGTGCTTAGCGGGTCGAGGTCGCGCTGCGTGCACAGCCAGCGGTACCAGCGGTTGCCGGCGGCCACATGGCCGATCTCGTCGCGCAGGATCACGTCGAGGATGGCGCCGGCGGCGACGTCGCCGGCGCCGACCAGCTTGGCGCGCACCGCGGGCGACGCGTCGAGCCCGCGCGCCTCGAGCGTGCGCGGCACCAGCGCGATGCGCGCGAGCAGGTCGTCGCGCGTGCGCTCGGCCATCTCCCACAGCGCGCCGTGCGCGTCGAACGCGCCGTAGTCGTAGCCCAGGCTGCGCAGATGGTCGCGCAGCAGTGCGAAGTGGGTGGCTTCCTCGGCGGCGATCGCGATCCAGTCGCGGTAGAACGCATCGGGCATCGCGGCGAAGCGCCAGACGACGTCGCACGCCAGGTCGATGGCGTTGAACTCGATGTGCGCCAGCGCGTGCAGCAGTGCGGCGCGCCCGGCCACGCTGGCCAGCGAGCCCTGCGGCAGTTCGCGGTGCGGACGCAGGCGCGGGTGAGGCGGGCGCCCGGGCAGCCCGCCGGGGTCGGTCAGCACCGACTCGGCGCCCACCGGCGCACCGGTGGCGGTTGCTGCGGCCAGCGCGTGCGCGGCGTCGAGCTTGGCGTCGACCTCGGCGCACTGCACGACGCGCAGCGCCTGTTCGCGCAGGCTGGGCATCGCTTCAGCCGGTCTTCTTCAGCACCGTCATGGCCGAGGCGACCAGCGCGGCGGCCTGGCTCATGTCGCCCGGAACGACCAGTGTGGTGCTGGCCTTGGCCAGGTTGGCGTAGGCGTCGAGCGCCTGCTGCGCGACCTTGAGCTGCACCGCGTCGACGCCGCCGGGCTTGGCGATCGCCGCGGCGACGAGTTCGAGCGCGTGCGCGGTGGCGCCGGCCACCGCCTCGATGGCGGCGGCTTCGCCCTGCGCGCGGTTGATCGCGGCCTGGCGCTCGCCTTCGGAGCGCGCGATGAAGGCCTGGCGCTCGCCTTCGGCCTGGTTGATCTGCTGCTGGCGCGTGCCTTCGGAGGTCGCGATCACCGCGCGCTTTTCACGCTCGGCGGTGATCTGGCGCTGCATCGCGTGCAGGATCTCGCCCGGCGGAGTCAGGTCCTTGATCTCGTAGCGCAGCACCTTGACGCCCCAGGTCGTCGCCGCCTCGTCGAGCGCCGAGACGACGCTGCTGTTGATGAAGTCGCGTTCCTCGAAGGTGCGGTCGAGCTCGAGGCGGCCGATCACCGAGCGCAGCGTGGTCTGCGCCAGCTGCGAGATCGCCAGCACGTAGTTCGACGAGCCGTAGCTGGCGCGCATCGGGTCGGTGACCTGGAAATACAGGATGCCGTCGACGGTCAGCTGGGTGTTGTCGCGCGTGATGCAGATCTGGCTGGCGATGTCCAGCGGCACTTCCTTGAGCAGGTGGCGGTAGGCGACACGGTCGACGAAGGGCACGATGAAATTCAAGCCGGGCGCGAGCGTGCGGTCGTACTTGCCCAGGCGCTCGATGATCCAGGCGTGCTGCTGCGGGACGACCTTCACGCCGCGCGTGACGATGATCACGGCGATGACGACGACGACGATGGCGAATTCCAT
>JAKAHP010000260.1 GCA_021825505.1 Pseudomonadota bacterium | reverse complement strand
TTCGATCGCCTGCGCGATCATCCGGTGCACCAGTTGCACCAGCACGCTGTCGGATTCAGCGGCCAGTTCGACGCCGGGCTCGGTGCTGCGGGTGTCGTGTGCGGCCAGCTCGGCGGCGATCTCGTCGAGCGTGCGGTGCGCCGCCTGGGGCGGGGCCGCCAGCGGCACCGCGTAGGCGCGGGCCAGCGCCGCGGCCATGCCGCCGGGCGCGGCGACCACGGTGCGCACCTGCAGGCCGGTGAGGAAACGCAGCTGGCGCTGCACATTGCCGCCGTCCCAGGGGTCCTCGAGCGCGACCACCAGGCTGCCGTCGCGCACCATCAGCGGCAGCACCCGTTCGCGCCGCGCGAACGCGGCCGGCACCTGCTGCAGCGCTTCGGGCTCGGGCGTGAGCTGGGCCAGGTCGACGTAGCGCAGCCCGAGCCATTCGCCGATCACCGCGTTGAGCCGGTCCTGCGCGATGACCCCTTCCTCGACCAGCATGCGCCCCAGGCTGTGGTGCGGCAGCATGTGTGCCTGGCGCTCGAGCAGCTGGGACAGCTGGCCGACGTCGAGCAGGCCGCGCTCGACCAGCGCCTCGCCGAGGTGGCGCGCGGGGTCGACGCGGCTCTCGCGCAGCGCGCCCCACAGCTGGTCGAGCCGGTTCGGCGCCGCGACGGCGCCGGGCGCCGGGGATTTGTCATCAGTCGTCACAACCTGAAGCTTCCGGCATTCGCGCGCGTCGCGCAAGCGGCGCGTGCCCACCTCGACCGCGCCGGCGTGACGAATGTCACACCGCGCTGAACACGAACATCGCCTCCGACGCCAGCAGGTTGGGCAGGCTGCGCACTTCGCGCCCGTCCTCGATGCCGAACGCTTCGTGCACGCGCAGCCCGCACTTGGCGGCCAGCACCGAGAAGTCGGCATGCGTGGCCACGCGCAGGTTCGGCGTGTCGTACCACTCGTAGGGCAGCTCGGTCGTCACCGGCAAGCGCCCGCCGAGCACGCGCAGGCGGATCTTCCAGTAGGCGAAGTTGGCGAAAGTCGCGATGCCGCCGCGCCCGACGCGCGCGGCCTCGCGCAGCGCGGCCTCGGTGTGGCGCAGATTGGGCAGCGAGTCGATCATCAGCACCATGTCGAAACTGTCGTCGGCGAACATCGACAGGCCCTGCTCGAGGTCGAGCTGCAGCACGTCGACGCCGCGCCGGGCGCAGGCGACGACCTTGTCGGGGTCGATCTCGACCCCCTGCACGCTGCAGCCGCGCGCATCGCGCAAGTGCGCGAGCAAGGCGCCGGCGCCGCAGCCGAGGTCGAGCACGCGGGCGCCGCGCGGCACGCGCGCGGCGATGATGTCGAAGCGCGGGCTCATCGCGTCTCTCCAGGGGCAGGCGTCGCGGCGGCCGCCGTGTTGCGCGGCAGTTCCTGCGCGATGCGCTCGAAATACGCGCGCACCACGTCGTGGTAATGCGGCTCGTCCAGCAGGAACGCGTCGTGGCCGTGCGGCGACGCGATCTCGGCATAACTGACTTCGCGCCGGTTCGCGAGCAGCGCGCGCACGATTTCGCGCGAGCGCTCGGGCGAGAAGCGCCAGTCGGTGGTGAAACTGGCCAGCAGGAAGCGCGCCTGCGCCGGCGCCAGCGCGGCGGCGAGGTCGCCGCCGTGCTCGGCCGCCGGGTCGAAGTAGTCGAGCGCGCGCGTCAGCAGCAGATAGGTGTTGGCGTCGAAATACCCGCTGAACTTCTCGCCCTGGTAGCGCAGGTAGCTCTCGATCTGGAAGTCGACGTCCCAGCCGTAGTTCAGCGCGTTGCCGCGCAGGCTGCGGCCGAACTTGTGCGCCATCGCGTCGTCGCTCAGATAGGTGATGTGGCCGATCATTCGCGCCACGCTCAAGCCCTGGCGCGGCACCACGCCGTGCGCGTAATAGTCGCCGCCGTGGAACTCGGGGTCGGTGACGATGGCGCGACGCGCCACTTCGTTGAACGCGATGTTCTGCGCCGACAGCGCCGGGGCGCTTGCGATCGTCACGCAGTGCGCGACCCGCTGCGGATGCCGGATCGCCCACGCCAGCGCCTGCATGCCGCCGAGGCTGCCGCCCATCACCGCGGCCAGCCGCTCGATGCCCAGGCGGTCGAGCACGCGCGCCTGCGCGTCGACCCAGTCCTCGACGGTGACCACCGGAAAGCGGCTGCCCCAGGGCTGGCCGGTGTCCGGATCGATGCTCATCGGCCCGGTCGAGCCGAAACACGAGCCGAGGTTGTTGACGCCGATGACGAAGAAGCGCCGCGTGTCGACCGGCTTGCCCGGCCCGACCATATTGTCCCACCAGCCGGTGGTCTTCGGATCGTCGCCGTAGCTGCCGGCGACGTGGTGGCTGGCGTTGAGCGCGTGGCAGATCAGCACGGCGTTGCTGCGCGTCGCGTCGAGCTCGCCGTAGGTCTCGACCATCAGCTCGTAGGCCGGCATCGCGCTGCCGCTCTTCAGCGGCAAGGGCTGGTCGAACGCGTAACGCTGTGGCGTCGGCGCTAGGGAATCGGAGGCAGGCGGCATCGCGGCAGAGTCCTTCACCGGCAACGAAGGAGCAGCTGAAAACGGCCGGTGGACTCGCTGTTTTAGCTGCATTTCTATTCGGCCCACGGCACGCGCCGCGGCTCGGGCGCCCGCAAGCTCAGAGCAAATCGGCGCCGGGGCCCATTATAGGGGCGGACACGCTGGCGCGCGCGAGCCGCGCGCTGCACAATCGGCGCCATCGTTGTCGCTTTTGCGGAGAACGCGATGCCGCCCCTATTCCGCTTTGCGGCCCCGCTGCTCGCGCTGGCCGTGCTCGCGCCGGCCGCGCCTGCAGCCACGCCACCGACCCCGCACAGCCTGCGCCAGGCCGTCGACGACGGCGCCGCGCTGTTCGCCCATGCGCGCTTCGGTAGCACGCGCAGCTATATGCCGCTGGACGGCCTCGACCGCCACGCGCTGACCTGCATCGCCTGCCACAGCGGCGGCGGAGTCGGCCCCGGCCATACCCCGAGCGGCTTGACGCTGCCCAGCCTGCAAGGCGCCGCGGCGCGCTACCCGCAGGTGCGCGGGGGCCGCGTCGTCACGCTCGAGCAGCAGATCGCGCACTGCATCGCCGGCGGCCTCGGCGGACAGCCGCCGGCGGCCGGCAGCGCGGCGATGACCGACCTCGTCGCCTACCTCAGCGCGCTGTCGCGCGGCGCGCCGTTCGCGCCGCAGCTGCCGGCGCCACCGCACTGAGTGCGCCTCGCCTGGCCCCTGCGCGCAGGACGGCCTTCGCGGCGGCGCTAAGCTAGTGCCCATGAGCAGACATCGCAAGCATCCGCTGAAAGCGCGCAACTTCCCGTCGGCGCAGGAAGAAGCCACGCAGGTCAAGTCGCCGTCGCGCTACGCCGGCCCCGAGAGCAGCTACCGGCTCGCGTTCACCGACACCGCGTTCCTGTTGCAGGAAGACCTGCGCCCGATCCGCCTGCAGCTCGAGCTGCTCAAGCCCGAGATGGTGCAGCGCGAGCACGGCGTCGAAGCCACCGTGGTGATTTTCGGCAGCGCGCGCATCAAGTCGCCCGAGGAGGCGCGGCGCCTGCTGCGCGACGCCGAAGCCGCCGGCGACGCGCAGGCGCTGGCGCGCGCACGCCAGCAGCTCGAACTGTCGCGCCACTACGAGGAGGCGCGCAATTTCGCCGCGCTGGTCACGCGCGAAACCGCCTGCCTGGAGCCTCCGGTGCTGGTCGTCACCGGGGGCGGCCCCGGCATCATGGAAGCAGGCAACCGCGGCGCGCACGACGTCGGCGGCAAGAGCGTCGGCCTGAACATCGTGCTGCCGCACGAAGAGCAGCCCAACCCGTACATCACCCCCGAGTTGTGCTTCCAGTTCCACTATTTCGCGATGCGCAAGATGCACTTCCTGATGCGCTCGATCGCACTGGTGTGCTTCCCCGGCGGTTTCGGCACGCTCGACGAACTGTTCGAGGTGCTCACGCTGACCCAGACCGGCAAGGTGCGCCGGCGCCCGATCCTGCTGTTCGACCGCGCGTTCTGGACCTCGCTGATCAACTTCGATCACCTGGTCGCCACCGGCATGATCGCCGCGCGCGACGTCGAGCTGTTCCATTTCGTCGAGACCGCCGAGGAGGCCTGGGCGCTGCTGCGCCACGAGGCGGGCATCGACCTCGAGACCGCCGAGGGCTGAAGCTGCCATGGCCACGCTGCGGCTGATCGGCGCGCCGACCGACGTCGGCGCCGGCGCGCGCGGCGCGTCGATGGGGCCCGAAGCGTTGCGCGTGGCCGGGCTGGCCGAGGCGCTGCGCGCGCTCGGCCACACGGTGGACGACGCCGGCAACCTGCACGGCCCGGCCAACCCGTGGCTGCCGCCGCGCGACGGCTGGCGCCACCTCGACGAGGTCGTCGCCTGGAACCGCGCGGTGCACGACGCGGTCGCCGCGGCGCTGCACGGCGGCGAC
>JAKAHP010000259.1 GCA_021825505.1 Pseudomonadota bacterium | reverse complement strand
TCGTCAGCGTCCAGCACAGCGCCAGCCCGGCCACGTACGCAGCCGGGTCGGCGGCGGCGCGCAGGGCCGCCCGCGAGGCGGCCTTGCGCGCCGTCTCGGCTTAGAACAGCGACGCGAAGCTCCCGTCGGTGAAGGTCAGCCGCAGCCCGCTGATGTTGCCCACCAGCTGGCCCGAGCTGAGCACGCTGCCGGTCTGCGTCAGGCGGCTCCAGTTCAGCGTCACGCCGTTGCCGCCGCTGAGCGTCAGCGTGTCCAGCGGCGACGGCTCCAGCGCGCTCATCGATCCGCTCACGGTGAGGTTCTGGTTGTTGTCGTAGTACTGCAGCGCGACCGTGTCCTGGTAGCCGGTGCTGCCGCTTGGCCAGTTGCGGCTCAGCGTCAGCGTCGTGCGCAGCCCCGGGTCGGTGCTCGAATCGTGCACCGTGCCGTCGAGCGTCAGCGTGTAGTTGCGGGAATTGCTCGCCGAGTCGGGTTGGCTCGGGTTGTAGCCGCTGCTCGGCACGATGCTGCTGTCGATCGTTCCCTTGAGCAGGGTGAAGGCCGCCACCGGGGTGTAGACCGGCTGCAGCACCGCCGCCGTCGTCAGATAGGTTTCCCCCGAGCCATACACCTGGCCGCTGAAGTTCAGCGTGCCGCCGGTGATCCAGCTGTAGCTCGACCCGGCCGGCTGATAGGTCGTGATGCTCGGCACCTTCAACTCGCCCTGGAAGCTGTAGTGCGGCGTGGTCAGTGTGCCGAACAGATCGCCGCTGTTCTGGCTCTTGTCGCCGCTGTTGCTGATCACCATCGTGGCCGGGGTCAGCGTGCCCTGGGCCGAGGTCTGGCCCAGGTTCAGGCTCAGGTCGGGCGTGGTGCCGAAGCAGCTGGTGACGCCGAAATACGCGTCCGGGACGAGGTCGATGAGGCCGCCGGTGATCGCCACCGACGTGGTCGTCGCCCCTGGCGTGATCACCACGTGGAAGGGCTTGCCCAAGGTCTGCGTGATCCCGTTGCAGGTCTTGGTAGCCGCCCCGACGCGGGCGTTCACCGAGTTGCGCGTCATGCCGTCGAGGTAGCCGTTGAGCGTCAGGTCGTCACCCACGCCGTTGTCGTTGACCGTGACGACGCCGGTGTTGACGTTGCCGTTGCTGAGGTTGTGCACGGTCCAGTTCACCGCGCTGACGGCGCCGCCGCTGCCCGGCACCTTGACCAGGTTGACCGACGAGCCGTACGGCGACCACGCGTTGCCGACGTCGGCCTGGCAGGTCAGCGAGCCATCCAGCATGCTCACGCAGCTGCCCGACGGTGTCCCGGCGAGCCAGCGCTGCACGAAGCCGGCGATGCGCAGCGCTTCGTCGAGCCCGCCCATCGCCGGATCCTGGTAGCCGAGGAAGTCGGCCTTGATGCCGTCGACCTGCTGGTTCAGGAAGGCGGTGCCGCTCGAGCTGATGTACGGCGCCAGCCCCTTGCTGACGGTGCCGATGAAGCTCTCGGCCGCGGCCAGGTTGCTCGGCGGCATGCTGCCCGAGCTGATCGCACTGACCTGCGTCGTCGACAGCGTGGTCTCGGCCGGCGACGGCAGCGCGCTTTGCACCGCAGGCGCCGCGTAGCTCGCGACCGCGCTGGCCTGTGCCGTGTCGAAGTCGTTGACGAAGGTCGAGCCCAGGCTGGCGTTGGCGACGTTGCCCTGCGCGGCGGCGAGCTGGCTGGCCAGCGCGCTGTCGACGGCGTCGATCGAGCCGTAGCTCGCGTTGCTCGACATCTCCGCCAGCGACGCCAGCTTCGTGGCGAGCTGGTCGGCCGGCGTCAACCCGCTGATCTGGCTCGAGCTCGAGGTGATCGGGGTCGGGATGATCAGCGTCGGGTCGACGCCGGGCAGCCCAAGCAGGGTGGCCGCGGCCAGGTTGGCCTGCTGCGCACCGTTCGACGTCACCGTCGTCGCTGGGTGCGCCGGCTGCACGCCGAGCAGCGCCGCCGCGGCGTTGGTGATCGCGTTGACCCCCACCACCGCCGGTGCCGACGAGGCGATCACCGCGACCAGGCTGGACTGCGCGGGCTGGCTCTGGGTGGTGCCGGTGGCTTCGTCGAAGTAGCTGCCGCCGGTCACCGCGATCACGTAGGGTCCGGTGTAGCTGCCGGGTATCTGCAACTGCGCGCTGCCGCTGGTCGCGTCGATCGTGCCGCTGCCCAGCGTCGAGCCGTCGAGCCCGTAGGCGGTCACCGTGCCCGCGCTGAAGCGACCCAGCGTCGGCGTGACCGTCACCGTGGTCGTGGTGCTCGCCGGCGTCGTCGTGCCGCTGCTGCCGCCGCCTCCACCGCCGCAGGCGGCCAGGGCCGCAGTCAGGGCCAGCGCAAGCGCGCCGAGTTTCCAGCGTCGGTGATGCATGATGTTCTCCTGGTTCGGGTGGGAGCGGTCGAAGCGCGGCCCGGCCCGCGCCGCGGCGCGGGCGCAACGGGCCGGGAAAGGGATCAGGGTTTGAAGGTCAGGATCAGCGCGCCGTTGTTGGCGCGGCTGCCGTCGGCGCCGATGCCGGTCAGGTCGGCCGCGGTCCAGCCCAGGCCGGACAGCGCGACGAATTCGGTAGCGCCGGTGGTGATGCTCGGCGAGGTCGCGGCCGCCAGCGGCGGGCGGTACAGCATGCCGGCGTCGGGCAGGTCGTACCAGACGGTGTCGAGGTGCAGCGGCGCGCCGTTTTCCTGGAACGAGCGGTCGACCGAGACCATCGTGTCGCCCAGCGCGTGCACCGCCAGCGTCTGCGTCGGCAGATCCTCGATCGCGAAGCCTAGCGTGTAGGTTGTCGGCGACGATCCGGCCACCGGCGTCGAGTTGATGTACAGGTCGATGCCGTCGACCGCCGTGCCCACCGTGCGCATCGCGAAGCGGGTGGCGTGGCGCACCGCGACGAACAAGCCGTTGAAGCTGGTCGGCGCGGTCGGCAGCCCGACCATCACGCGGTTGCCGTCGGGCGCCACATAGGCGGCGACGGTGTACTGGCGCGTCGGGTTGGTGTTGGCCGAGCCGGCCGCCGGGTTGGTGGTGAGCGTGAACAAACCCGGGTCGCCCGACGCCGACGCGCTCGACGCGGCCAGCGTCCAGCTCGCCCACGGCGCCGGCGGATTCGCCGTGCTGGGGCAGGGCTGCGCCTGCTGCGATCCGCTCGGCGGCGACGCGCCGTTGCAGCTGCCATAGCTGCCGCTGCCGTCGGTGGCCAGGGTGAGCAGGCCGGCGTCCGAGGCCCACGGCGTGCTGCTCGTGGCGCTGCCAGGCAGGTAGCCGTCGCTGGCGTAGCCGACCAGGTCCCAGCTGCCGGCCAGCGCCGCCGGCGTCACGCCCTGCGCCGGCAGCAGGACCGAGGCACTCTTCGTGGGGTAGGTTGTTCCGGCCGCCAGCGGCAGGCTCGGCGCGCTGGCGCCGAAGCTGCTGAACAGGCCGACGCCGTCGCGCGTGATGTACAGCGCCCCGCCCGGCGTCGACGCGCCGGCGGGCGCGACCAGGAAGCCGCAGGCGTGGCTGCCGTCGGGCTGCAGCGTGTAGCTGGCGCCGCTCGCGGTCAGCACCGACATCGGCGCCACGCGGGCCGGCGTGCCGCTGACCGCGCTGGTGATTGCGTTGCTGCCGAAGTTCAGCGCCAGCTCCTGCATCGCGCTCTGCCCGGCCGTGGCCATCCAGTAGTTGCCCGACAGCGCAAAGGGGCAAGTCGGCGAGGTTCCCGCCGCGGCGCCCGCCAGCGCCAGATTCGGGCTGGGCGCGGTGGCCGCCGCGGCCAGCGGCGCGAACGCGGTCGGCGCCGACGCGCTCAGCGGCGCCAGCTGTGCGGCCAGTGCGTCGAGCTGCTGGTCGGTGGCGTCGCCGCGCGCCACCACGCTGGCCGCGACGAAATCGCCTTGCAGCAGGTCGACCCCGGCCGGTGCCTGCCAGCCCAGCCCGCTGCCCAGCGCCTGCGTGATCGCGCTCTGGCTGCTGCCCAGCGCGGCGGCGCTCAAGGCCTGCTGCGCCGCCGCGTTGCTGCCGAATCCGCCGTAGATCTGCCCGGCATCGGCGCCGAGCGCGTGGTCGACGATCAGCGTGCTCAGCGGCGTGAGGTTGCTCGCGTTCATCCCGGCGGCATAGGCCGAGTACAGCTCGAGGCCGTTGGCGGAGTCGGTCGCGTGCAGCAGGCACGGGGCCACCGCCCCCGCCACGCTGAGCGTGTAGTGGCCGTCGATGCCGCTGGTCCCCGTGCCGCTGGCCGCATTCGCGCAGACCGCCTGCACCGTGGTCGCGGCCAGCGCGTGGCCGCTGGCGGCCACGCCGTGCAGGCTCAGCGTCGACGTGCTCGCGCTCGTGGCGCCACCCGAGCCGGCCGCGCCGCCACCGCAGGCAGCGAGGCTGGCGGCGAGCGCGACGGAGCCCAATCGGATCCAGATGGAACTGCCCGGAATGGCCACGGATGAATGCGGTCGGTGCAATTTCATGATGCTCGGGATCGCCCGTTAATGATGG
>JAKAHP010000258.1 GCA_021825505.1 Pseudomonadota bacterium | reverse complement strand
CCGCCCCCCGCGGGGGCTGAGCGCGGCTTCGGAGCGGCCGTGCGCCGCGAGCATGGTGTGCCCCCGGCGCTGCGCGCCGCCCCCCGCGGGGGCTGAGCGCGGCTTCGGAGCGGCCGTGCGCCGCGCTCAGGGCGGCGGCGCGTCGGGTTGCGGCAGGTCGGGTTCGACGCTGGCGAAACGCAGGCGTACGCACAGACCCGGGCGAGCGGCGGCGACGCTGGCCGGATTGTCGGTCAGCTCGAGCTCGGCGCCGTGCTGGCGAGCGATTTCCTGCACGATCGACAGCCCCAGCCCGCTGCCGTCGTGGCCGGTGCCGAGCACGCGGTAGAACGGCTGCAGCACCAGCTCGCGCTCGCCCGGCGCGATGCCTATGCCGGTGTCCTCGACCGCCAGCTCGATGCGCCAGTCCTGCGGCCGCGCCTGCAGCCGCAGCGCGACGCTGCCGCCGCGCGGCGTGTAGGCGATCGCGTTGTCGATCAGGTTCTTGGTCAGTTCCTGCAGCAGCAGCGCGTTGCCGCGCACCCACAGCGGCTGCGCCGGCGCGTCGAATTCGAGTTCCAGCCCCTTGTCGATGGCCAGTGGCGCGATGTCCTGCAACGCGTCGCGCACCGGCAGGCGCAAATCGAGCAGCGTGCCCACCGCGGTCAGCCCCTGGTTCTCGGTGCGCGCCAGCGTCAGCAACTGGTTGACCAGCCGCGTGGTGCGCACCACCGACAGGCTGATCTGGCGCAGGCTGGCGCGCAGCTCCTGCGGGTCGGCCTCGCGCTGCGCCAGCTCGGACTGCATGCGCAGCCCGGCCAGCGGCGTCTTCAGCTGGTGCGCGGCGTCGGCGATGAAGCGCTTCTGGGTGTGGATCGAGTTCTCCAGGCGGCCGAGCAGGCCGTTGATCGAATCGACCAGCGGCGCAATCTCCTCGGGCGCTTCGCGCTGGTCGATCGGGCTCAGATCGTCGGGACGGCGGCGGCGGATGCGCGCCTGCAGGTCATCCAGGGGCACGATGCCCTGGCCCAGGCCGAACCAGACCAGCAGGATCGAGATCGGCACGATGACGAATTGCGGCAGGATCACGCCGCGCATGATCTCGCGCGCCAGCGCGCTGCGCGGCCCCATGCTCTCGGCCACCTGCACCAGCACGCCGGGGCCGTGCCGGCGCTGCGCCTGCGGCTCCACCCAGCGCGACGCCACGCGCATGTTGCGGCCGTCGACGATGGCGTCGCGCAGATGCACGCCGGGGCGGCGGATCCAGGTCAGGTCGGGCGGCGGCGGGATGTCCGGCGTGCCGCCGATCAGGCTGCCGTCGGCTGCGCGCAGCTGCATCAGGCGCGGTTGCTGGTGCAGCTCGGTATCGGCGCGTTGCAGCGCCGGCAGCAGGCCGGCGGCGAAGCGCGCGTCGCCCGCGGTGAGGTTGGCCAGCACATTGGCGCGCTGCGTCAGCGCATTGTCGAACGGGCGGCTGGCGACCGCCTGCGCGACGAGGAAGGTGATGCCGATCGACAGCGGCCACACCAGCAGCAGCGGCACCAGCATCCAGTCGAGGATCTCGCCGAACAGCGAACGCTGCCGGCGCGTCTCGCTCGCCGCGGCGGTGCTCACCGCGGCTTCAGGCCGCCTGCTGCGGCTGCCCCGGGATCTTCTCCAGGCAGTAGCCCAGACCGCGCACGGTCGCGATGTGCACCGGGCCGACCTCGATCTTCTTGCGCAGCCGGTGGATGTAGACCTCGATCGCGTTGGTGCTGACTTCCTCACCCCACACGCACAGGTGGTCGACCAGCTGGTCCTTGCTCACCAGCCGTCCGCTGCGCTGCAGCAGCACTTCGAGCAGCGCGAGCTCGCGCGCCGACAGGTCGACGACCTTGTCGTCGATCATCACGATGCGTCCCGACAGGTCGACGCTGAGCGGGCCGTGGCGGACCACCGAGCTGGCGCCGCCCATGCCGCGGCGCGTCAGCGCGCGCACGCGCGCCTCGAGCTCGGCCAGCTCGAAGGGCTTGGCCATGTAGTCGTCGGCCCCCAGGTCGAGGCCGCGTACCTTGTCCTCGACGTTGTCGGCCGCGGTCAGGATCAGCACCGGCACCGTGTTGCCGCGGCTGCGCAGGCGCTTGAGCACCTCGAACCCGGCCAGGCGCGGCAGGCCGAGGTCGAGGATCAGCAGGTCGAAGGCGCCGGTCTGCAGCGCGCTGTCGGCAGCCACGCCGTCACCGACCTGATCGACTGCGTAGTGGCTGGCGCGCAACGAGCGGGTCAGGCCGTCGGCCAGGACCTGGTCGTCTTCGGCGATCAGGATGCGCATATCGGTCTCCTCCAGGGCGGCGTGCGATGCCGGCGGGCATCTTCGTGGCACCGTTTCGGCACCAATCGTTATTTGTTGCACCATTTTAGGCGTGTCGCGGCGTGAATCGCAGCGTTCAGGCCAGCCCCAGCGTGTGTTTGAGCAGCGCGTCGATCGCGCCCCAGCCGTGTTCGGCGCGCGCGTCGTTGATGATCGCCACCACCGTGCTGCGCGCGCCGTCGGCGGTCTGCACATAGCCGGCCAGCGCCAGTACGTCGCGCAGCGTGCCGGTTTTCGCACGCACCAGGCCGGCCAGCGGGCTGCCGCGGAAGCGATCGGCCAGCGTGCCGTCGTAGCCCGCCAGCGGCAGCGACGCGACGAAGTCGGGCATCACCGGGCCCATCCACGCCGCGCGCAGCAGCCGCGTCACGTCGCCGGCCGAGATGCGCGCGGTACGCGACAGACCGCAGCCGTTGTCGAGCACCAGATCGGGCATGGCAAGCTTGTGCGCGTCCAGCCACTGTCGGGTCGCGACGCCGGCGTTGGCAAAATCGGCCGGATCTTGTCCGGCTTGCAGCGCCAGTGTCAGGAACACTTGCTGCGTCATCACGTTATTGCTGTACTTGTTGATGTCGCGCACGATCTGCGCCAAGGGCTGCGACGCCCAGCTGTCGAGCAGCGTCGCGCCGGGCGGCAGGCGACCGGAGACGACTTCGCCCTGCCAGTCGATGCCGACCTGCGCGCACAGCGCGTGCAGCAGCGCCTGCAGATAGGCGTCGCGCGGCAGCGCCGAGCCGAGGTTCAAGACCTGCTCGCCGCAGCTCGCGGGGTAGCTGCCGGCGAAACGCGGCGCCAGCGGCGCCGCGAAATCGGCCGCCAGTCGTTCCTTCCAGTCCGCGCAGTCGCCGCCGCTCAGGCGGGGTGGCGCCGTCGGTGCGAAACCGGCCAGCGGCGGGTCCACCGCGACGCCGACACGCCCGTCGGCGGTCGGCGCGAGCGCGATGCGCAGCGCATCGAAATTGACCAGGAACGCGTCCGGGCCGACGTTGTAGGCCGCCAGCGCGTCACCGTCGAACGCGCCCGGGTCGTGCGGCGCCAGCGCGAACGCGCTGCGGTCGATCAGCACGTTGCCGGCGATGCGGCGCAGGCCGAACTGGCGCAGCCGCTGCAGCAGTCGCCACAGGTCGTCGGACATCAGGTGCGGGTCGCCGCTGCCGACGAAGGCGAGGTCGCCGGCCAGCGTGCCGTCGCGCAGCGTGCCCACCGCGTACACCGGCGTGCGCCAGTGGAACGCCGGACCGAGCTGGTTCAACGCGACATAGGTCGGCACCAGCTTGAGCACCGACGCCGGGTTGCGCGGCACCGCCGCGAGCACGCTCAATCGAGGCCGTGGCGCGTGCAGCGGCTGCACGACGACGCTGCAGGCGCTGGCCGGGATGCCGGCATGATGCAGCGCCGCGGCGACCACCGGCGGCAGCGCGTGCTTGACGCCGTCGGCGTGCGGACGCGCCGCCAGCGCAGCGCTTGCGGGCCAGGCGCCGAGCAGCGCCAGCAGGCGACGGCGGGAGATCGATGGGGCGGGAGCAGGCATCGGCGCGCGCAGCGTGGAGGTGTGGCGGCCGGCGGGCCGAGTCGCGTCCGATGCTAGCGCAGTCCCCGGCCGCTGCGGCGGGACGTCCCCAGCTAAACTGCGGGTTTGCCTCGAGCCGATCCGCGGGGCGTACCCGCCGCTGCCGTGACCGTGACTTTCGACGATTCCGTCCCCGTGCTCGCATTCGACACCAGCACCGAATGGCTGGCGGTCGCCGTGCAGCGCGACGGCGCGAGCTGGCAGCGCGTCGAAGCCGGCGGCGCGCGCGCCTCGCAGCGGCTGCTGCCGCTGGTGCAGGAGGTGCTGCGCGAGGCCGGGGTGGCGCTGGGCGAGCTCGGCCTGATCGGCTTCGGCGCCGGTCCCGGCGCGTTCACCGGCTTGCGCGCGGCGTGCGCGGCGGCTCAGGGCTTGGCCTGGGGGCTGGGGCTGCCGGTGGTACCCGTCAACACGCTGCTCGCGGTGGCGCTTGGCCAGGCCGACGCGGCACCGGTGCTGGTGGCCGACGACGCACGCATGGGCGAGCTGTATTGGGCGCTGGCCGAGCGCGCCGGCGCCGACTGGCGGCTGCGCCAGGCGCCGCGTGTCGACGCGCCGGCCGCGGCCGC
>JAKAHP010000257.1 GCA_021825505.1 Pseudomonadota bacterium | reverse complement strand
GTTGTCCTGGTAGAACAGCACGCGGTTCCAGTTCAGCACCGCGAGATTGGGTGTCGACATCGGTGTCGGTGAATTGACCAGCACCGTGAATCGCACCTGCAGGGCGGTGACGCCGGCCGGCACGTCGACATGGAAGGCATACATGTCGACCTTGTCACGACGCCAGGTCAGCGGCTTTCCGTCCGCCGAAACCTCGAGCTGGGAAATGTCCGCCAGCGGACCGGTCGGTCCGTGCTCGCCGGGGATCCATTTCGGGTAGACGAACGTAAACGGACCCGGCCGCACCGGAATCCGCATCGTCGCCGTCATCAGGCCGCGACCCGCATCCCGGGCATCGAGCGTGAGCAACTCCGGGTTCGAGCGCGTTGCCAGCGAAATCGCATCGGCGTTGGGCTCCGGGATGATGCCCGCGGCTCTTGCGAGCAGCGGGGCGAACAGAAAGAGCAAGGTCAATGCTGCCCGGCGCAGGGCATGGCGTGGCTGTTCCATGGGTCTCTCCCGTCGACCGGCGGATTCTGCGGGCCGCGGATGGCCGCAGCAACATGCGCGGGGCCGGCAACGCCCAAATTGCCATCACGATTTCGCGAGGAAACCTACAGGGTCTTGTGGGTCGTCTTGTGGATTCCGCAAGTATCCGACGGTGGCATGAGCCGGTCTGACGCCGCCAGCGGATGCGTCGAATCCGCCGTGAGAGGGCGGCTAATTGATTGGCTTTCCGCGCTTGCCCGTGCGCTGCGGTCGATCCGCCGTCAGTGTCAGCCGTGCATCCGGATTTCCGGGTTGCCGTACCCGGCGACTGCGTTCGTCCATGATCGCGGGCGGTTGTCGGGCTCGCATCGGATCATCGCGTCGTGGCCGGCATGGTGCCGGATCTCCCGGGCGGCTGCCTGGCGTGGCGCATGCCCGGATGCCAGATCGCGTTGGAACGCCAGCGCTTCGTCCTGGGCCCAAGCGCAGGTGATCTGGCGCCAGCGCATGTGTGCGATCCAGGTATTGATCGCGAGCACGGCCAGCGCGCATGTCCCCAGCAGCAGACCGAGCCGCACATTCTCGAAGCGCATCGCCAATGCCGGACAGCCCAGCAGCAGCAGGGTCAACCCTTGTGCGAGCCAGTAGCGATTGGTCAGGCGGATGCACGCGTTGCGCAGGGAAACCATGGCGACCTCGATGCACGGTGGAGTCGGCCCATTCGGCAACAAAGCGCCTGATCTGATCGTGCTTGGGGTAACAGCCTGATACTTCTTCACAATTGCGCGCGGCATGGTCGCGCGCGCTGCCGATTGGCCGCTGGCAACGTTGCGATTACGGATCGTATGCAGGCGGCAACCGATCTGCGGTTCCGGTCACGTCTTCACAGATTGTTGCATCGGCCGCGGCGCGCATGGTTTAGCGTAGTCCGCATCCTGGCGCTGATGTGACAGGTCCGGTCCGATCGCAGGAGAGGCCATGATCCACATGCTGGAAAAAGAGCAGTCGGTCGCCGCGGTGTTCCCGGTCGAACCGCTGCATGAACCGGTCGAAGCAGGCGCAGTCATCAGCATCACCTGCGGTCCGACGGGGAATCCCGGGTCCATGGATTTCGAGGGTCATGCGCAGCGACTGGCAGACCTGCTCCTGGAGCAGCGCGAGCGGGTGTCCGGCGCGCTGACCATGGTCCTGGACGTGTGCAATACGCGCATCGTGCCGCTGTATGTCGATCTGGCGCTCACGTCCCTGGTGCAGCGCGGTCTGCGGGTGCCCGTCATCGTCATGTGCGATGGCGAAAGCAGCCTGGACAGCGAGAGCAGTCTGCCGCCGGCGCTGCTGGACTGCGTGGACCGCCTCAACCGGGGCGCTCGCGTGTGGGATCCGCGGCATCGGCGCTTCGCGCCGGGGCGGCGCGCAGTCGAGCCGCACGCGGGTTGAAACCGCCGCGACGGCGTGTGCCGTGACGGCCGGTGCGACGCCGGTGCCAGCCGCACCGGGCGGCAGCCAGGCATAGATGGCGGACCGGCGCGGCGCATCGCGGCCCGCAGCCTGCTGCCGCGGATGCCAGGCGCCATGCCGCGGCCGCCGCGACCGCGGTGCGTGGCGCGCGGACCCGCGACAGGTATACGCTCGGAGGCCTGTGCCATAGTGCCCCTGCATGTCGCGCGCCCCATGGTCGGACGGGGCGTCGATCCGTTGGTTGCCGGGCGGGGGATGTGGACTGCATGGGTGAGGGGTAAGGCGTGCTCGATCGGCTGCTGACCCTGTTCGCGCGCATGCGGCCCGTCCATGCGGACGCGGCCGGGGCCATCGCCGGGCCGGAGTATTTCGAGCGTTGCGCCACCGGTTTGCTGGTATTGACCGATGATGGCCGGATCCGCTGCGCGAATCCCGCTGCGGGCGTGCTGCTGGGCCAGCCCTGCGCGCAACTCGCGGGCGCACCTTTCAATTACCCGCTGCAGGACGGCGCGGTCATCGGCGTGCCCGAACCGCAGTCGCCCGCGCAGCGCCTGCTCCAGCTCGGCCTCGGCCGGGTGTCATGGTCGGGGCAGCCCGCCACGCTGGTGAGCCTGCATGATGTGACCGCATCGGGTGCGCTGCAGTCGCTGAAGGCCGAGCGCGTCAAGGTGCTCGAGTGCATGGCTCAGGGGGCGTCGCTCGAAGAGGTCATGGGCAACGTCGTCCAGTTCGTCGAGGCGCAGCATCCAGCTGCGATCTGCTCGGTGATGCTGCTGGACGAGGAGGGACGCAGGATCCGTCATGGCGCGTCGAGGCGGCTGCCGCAGGCGCTCATCGACGCCTTCGATGGACAGGAAATCGGTCCGGGCCGCGGCACCTGCGGCACCGCGGCCTACCGGCGGGAGACCGTGATTTCCGCGGACATCGGCAGCGACCCCGATTGGGATGCCTGGCGCAGCATGGCGCTCGAGCATGGCCTGCGCGCGTGCTGGTCGATGCCCATCTTCGACAGCGCGGATCGCGTGGTCGGTACCTTCGCCACCTATTCGGGCCGGCCCGGTCGGCCGACCGCTGCCGAAATCGAGATGGTCGCCGCGTGCGCGCAGATCACCGGCGTCGCCATCCAGCGCGAGCGTACCGAACGCCAGTTGCATCTGCTGCAGACCAGTGTCGCCAACCTCAATGACCTGATCTTGATCACCGAGGCCGAGCCGGTGGTCGAACCGGGGCCGCGGATACTGTTCGTCAACGAGGCCTTCGTGCGCCGCACCGGCTATCGGCACGAGGAGGTCATCGGCAAGACACCGCGCATCCTGCAGGGGCCGCTGACCCAGCGCGCCGAACTCGACCGTATCCGGCAGGCATTGCTGTCCTGGAGCCCGGTGCGCGCCGAGCTGATCAACTACACCAAGGCCGGCGAGGCGATCTGGCTGGAGCTGGACATCACCCCGGTGGCAGACGCCAGCGGCTGCTATACCCACTGGGTCGCGGTCCAACGCGACATCACCGAGTACAAGCGCGCGCAGGAGATTCTGCGCGAGAGCGAAGAGCGGTCGCGCATCGTCACCCATGTGACGACCGATGCGGTGTGGGACTGGGACCTGCGCACCGGTGCACTGTGGTGGAGCGATGGGTTGCAGGCGCTGTTCGGATACGCGCGGGCGGAGATCGAGGCCGGCATCGAGTCATGGACGCGACGCGTGCATCCGGATGACCTGCAGCGGGTGCTGGCCGGACGCCAGGCGACAGCCGCCTCCGACGGCGAGCGCTGGGGCGACGAGTACCGGTTCCGCAAGCGGGACGGCAGCTACGCCCAGGTGCTCGATCGTGCGATGGTCATCCGCGATGCGGATGGAAAAGCCGTGCGGATGGTCGGCGGCATCAGCGATGTGTCCCTGCGCAAAGACGCCGAGGCCGCGGCCAGGCGGCTCGCCGAGGTGCAGTACCTGATCATCCGCACCCAGCGCGAGATCGCCGCGTCCGCACTGGACCTCAAGGCGGTGATGGCGCTCATCGCCGAGTGCGCCATGGCCATCACGGACACGGCGGGTGCGGCGATCAGCGTCAAGGATGATGGTGCGCCGGTGTTCCGGGTCGCCGCGGGCATCGCCGCGCCCTACCTGGGCATGCGGCTGGCGGCATCCGGCAGTCTCGCATCCGAGGCGATGCGCACCGGCGAGATGCAGGTATCGGAAGACACGGACGCCGACCCGCGCGTCGATCGTGATGCCTGCCGACAGATCGGCGTGCGCGCCCTGATCTGCGCGCCTCTGTTGGCGCAAGGGCGGGTCGTTGCCGTGCTGTCGGCCCTTTCGGACCAGCCGCGGGCCTTCTCGCCGACGGATGCTGCGCACCTGCAGATCCTCCTGGATTCGATGGGCGCGGTCGTGCAGCGCGAGCATGCCGCGGAGCAACTGCGGCGCTCGGAATCCCAATACCGCCTGCTGTTCGAGCAGAACCCGCATCCGATGTGGGTATTCGAGCGGTCCAGCATGCGCATCCTCGCGGTCAACGGCGCGGCGGTCGCGCGCTACGGCTACAGATCGGAA
>JAKAHP010000256.1 GCA_021825505.1 Pseudomonadota bacterium | reverse complement strand
AGGAGTGCCAGCAGCTCCGCGCGCGTCGGCAGTGCGTTGAGCTGGCCGGTCATCTCGCGCAGCGTCGCGTGGACCTCTCTCTGATGGTCGCCGAGCTGATCGCCGAGCCGGCGGACTTCCGACCAGATCTTGTCATCGCCGTCGCGCGCCGCATCGCCGGCCGCGCTGTCGCCGGCGCTGATCCTGTCTCCGAGGTCGCTCACCCGCCGGTGCATCTGCGTGAACAGGGCGCCGAATACAAGGGAAAACAAGCCGAGCACGATCCCGACCGCCTTCCAGATCCAGCCTGCGTCCGTCTCCGGACTCACGGCGACGCGACCGCAAGATCCAGGATTTGCACCGCACGCGCGCTGGTCAGCAGCCCGGCGCCCTCCAGCGCGGCGAGGCCGGTTCGCAGGGCCACGCTCGTGACATCGACAGTCCCCGACGCGGCGAGCTGCGTCATCCAGAGCTGGATCTGCCAGTTGGATTGTGCGGCTTTCTGGATCGCTTCCTGCTCGGCCGCGGTGAAACGCTGGATGAAGTCGTAGGGACCGATGGTGGTCGGGGCGATGGGCGCAGGCTGCCAGAGCGCACGGCCGTCATCCGCGGCGAGTGCGAGGCTGGCGCCTGCGGGACAGTTTGGCACGCTCGCGGGCGTCGGCACCCAGTCGGCGGCGCACATCACGCGGTTGAGCGCGGTCCCCGCCGGCTGCGCCGAGCCATCGGACATTACCGCCGGAGCGACTAGGACAATGAGATGCTGCGTCATCGCCCACCACTCCTCGATCACGGCCAGGCCAGCGCCGCCGAGACCGCCGGTCCCTGGCGTGGACCCGTTCAGACAGGTTCCGCCGCCGCCACCACCGCCCCCATTGGCGCCCGCCCCGCCCGCGCCGCCGGCACCACTCGCGTTGCCAAAGCCGCCGCCGCCGCCGGTGCCGGGCTGGTTGCCGAAGCCGGCCGTGCCTGCCAACCCGGCCGGCGAGCCACTGCTGCCGCCGCTCGCTTCGTTTGTGACGAACAATGCGACCCAGCCGCTGGCTGATCCGTTATTACCTGATGGCGTGGTTGAGACACCGCCGCCCGCGCCGCCACCCGACGGTTGCGCTAGCGCGAAGCCGCCCTGAGCGGCCACACCGTTGGCGGCGCAGCCGCCTCCAGGAGAGCCGATAAAACCGAAGCTGACGGTGGTGCCCTGGCCCCCCCCGTTCGGGCCGGCATTCCCAAAGCCGTTGCCCCCGCCGCCGCTGGACCCCGACGCAGTGCCCCCAGTCAGCGTCAACGTGATACCGTAAAAGCCACCCATCCCGCTGGCGCCACCGCCGCTGACCGCGTTGATCTGGCCGCCGGCACCGCCGCCCCCACCTCCGGCCGAGCCGAGGCCTGTCAACGTTGTGGTGCCGCCCGCGCTGCCGGCCGTTCCGGCAGTGCTCGCAGCCGACGCAGGCGCTCCGCCAGTGCCTCCGGCAGCTATTGTAACCGCCAGCCCCGAACTCGCGCCTGGAATATCGCTGATGCGGCCCTCCCAGCGAAAGATGCCCCCTCCTCCTCCGGCACCGGCGCCTGACGCCTGCGTCCCGCTGGCCGTCTGCGCGCCACCACCACCGCCGCCGCCGCCTCCGATCAGCCGGATGCGCGCAAAGGTGCTTGTCGTCTTCGGCGTCCAAGTGCCGCTGGACGTGAACACCGTGGTCAGCGGGGCCGTGGTCAGAGTGCCGGCGTTCAGCGTGAGCCCGGTGCCGATCGCGACCGCCTGCGGCGTGGTTACTGTGCCGGTGTTGCCGATCAGGCCCGTCGCGGTCGCCGCCGGCGCCACTCGCAACGCGCCGGCCGACAGATCGAGCGTGCCGCTCACCAGCAGCGTGTGACCGGACGGCACGTCGTTGACCGCCAGCTCGGCATTCGTGCCGAGCGAAAGCACGCGCGCCTGCTTGCCTTGGTCGATGGTGACGCTCCCGCCGGCGCCGGCGTTCAGGACCGTCGGGAATGCGCCCGTCGTCTGGTTGACCACGTCCCACGCGCCCGGCGAGGTCAGCGTGATCGTCTCCGCCGCGGTCAGCGCGCCCTGAATCACCAGCATGTCGGCCGCCGCCTGCGTCGCGGACAAGGCCAGCGTGCCGCCGGTGACCGCCAGCGTCGAGGCGCCGGACAGGCCGCCCGTGTATTGGCCGCCGGAGATCGTCGCGGTGCTGGCGATCGCGCCCTCCAGGCTGCCGCCGTTGATTGTCTCGCCGGCCAGCGTGGCGGACAGCGCGAGCGTGCCGGCGCTCAGCGTGAGGTTCGTCCCGACCGTCGAGACAGGCCCGGCGTTCCATTCCGAGGCCGGATTGCTGGTCACCAACTCGACATTGGTGCCGTTCGAATAGCAGAGCGCGATCGCCGCCGCCGGCACGATCGCGGCGGTCCCGCTCGCGGTCTTGACCGAGACGCCCCAGCTCGCATTGCCGGAGTTGTCCACAAGGAACAGGCGGTGGCTCGATGGCACCGTCAGCGTGCCTGCCGCGGTCAGCGCGCCGCACAGGAAATCGACGGCGGTGTCGAAGATGGTGCCGGCCAGCGTCGCCGCGTTCGACGTGAACGCGACCGTCGCCTGCCCGTTCATCGCGCCATCGAGCGTGTCGAAGGCGCTGTTGATCGTCACCTCTTTCTGATTCTGCGAGGCGCTGACATAGGTGATGTCGAGGTTCGCCGTGCCGCTCATGTCGCCACCGTCACTTCATGATAGAATCCGCGGCCGACCACCGCGCTGATCTGATATACGTGCACCGTAAGCTGCGCGGGGACCGAGCCGAAATCGGCGACGACCTCCGCGTTCGGGTAGGTGACGGTGGGCGACGTCGCGGTCAGCGTGCGCAGCACCGTCCCGCCCGGTCCCGACATGATGTCGATCGAGTAGGACTCGGTCGCCTCGTTCAGCGGCACCGTCCCGGTGCCTTCCTGCAGTTCGCCGGCCAGTCGCGTGCGGCGTACCCAGGTCAGCACGATGTCGTTGCTGCCGTCGAGGCTCGCGGCGACGTGCTCGGGCGCGTAGGGCATCATGTCGCGGCCGGTGTTCACCGCGACCACGACGGGCGCGGCCTCCATCAGCATCCCCGCGGGGACCGCCTTGTAGTAACGGGTCTTGCCGAGATCGGCGATGGCGAGCTGGAAGCGGTCGAGCGGCCCGCTCTCGACATAAACGATCTGGTCGGCCGCCGCGTGCCCGACCGCGAACGCGTCGGTGCCACGGCGCCCGCGCAACAGCCGGCTGAGCGTGTAGCTGCCGTCGGCATTCGCGACCACGTTCGCCGCCTGGATCAGCTCCCAGCCGCCGCCATTGCCCGCGGTGGCGACCAGGAAGGCGTTTTTGAAGCTGGTCAGGATCGCGTTGTCGGACAGGCTCGCCGGCGCATCCGCGACGGTGCTGAACACCACGCGAAGCTGCGTCACGGTGTCCCACGCGAATTCGCCCGGCGCATCGGGCAGCGCGGTCACGCACGTTCCCCAGGTGAGCGACTGCGTGCACGCGCCGATCTGCGTCCAGGTGACCGTGTCGGGCGAGCTGTAGAGCATGCAGGACGCGAAGCCGGCAGCGGACGTGTAGGCGCCGGCGCCGAAATAGACGCAGGAGGCCGCGCCGCCAAGGTCGTCCTGGTCGCGCAGCAGCGGAATGTCGAAGACGAACAGTCGCACCGGCGCGGACGTGGTCGGCACCGGAAGCTGCGCCATCGAGGCGAGTGGCGTCGGGTTCGTCGATTGATAGACGCCCGCGCTGGTGGAGAGGCCGGCGAACTCGATCGCCATGTTCGCGCCGACATCGGCGCGGATGATGCGCGTGGTGAACAGCGTGCCGTCGTCCATCTGGATCTCGACCACGTCGTTCGGATCGAGGTCGAGGTTCGACCAGTCGGTCCCCCACGTGTAGGTGCTGCGCTCGATCCACGCCTCGTAGAGCATCTGATAGGCGATGTCCTGCGCGGCGGTTTCCTGCAGCACCACGCTGCGCGCGTCGCCGCGCTTCATGCTGGAGTGCATGCTCGGCAGCGGCGCGATCATCCGCTGCGCCATCACCGTCATCGCCTCGAACAGGCCGTTGGTCGGGTAGAGGAAGGTGAGCGTCTGCGTCTGCGGCAGGTCCACGTCCTGCACCCGGCGCTCGCGGAACCACTCGCCCGTCTGCTGGTTGCCGCTCTCCGCCGAGAGATAATCTTGCGTGAGCGTGCGCACCGGCGCGCCGTTGCGTGGGACGCCCTTCAGGACGCCGTCGCTCTCGATCAGGTCCCAGAAGAACAGGTCGCTGAGCGGCTTGATCGCGTCGGCGGCGCTGGACGGCGCCTGCACCAGGTAGCCCGCAACCGGCATCGTCAGCGCGGACACGTCGAAGTCGCCGGCCTGGAACCCGACCTCCTCGCCGAGCGAGACGACGATCTCGCCGACCGTGGTGCTGCTGCCCGCGGAGGTGTTGGCGAAGATGCGCGCGACGCCGTTCGACAGCCCCGACGGGATCGTCTGGCGCGTGCT
>JAKAHP010000255.1 GCA_021825505.1 Pseudomonadota bacterium | reverse complement strand
CTGCTCGAGGCGCAGGCGCCGGATCAGTTCGTCGGTCAGGCTGGACTTGCCGGCGCCGCCGGTGCCGGTGATGCCCAGCACCGGGGCCACCTGCGCGCGCGCCGCGTCGTGCAGCTGCGCGCGCAGCGCGGCGTCGACACTGCCGGCCTCGAGCGCGGTGATCAGCTGCGCCAGCGCGCGCCAGGCCGCCTCGTCGTGGCCACGGATCGCGTCCAGGCTGCGCGGCGCGTGCACCGACAGGTCGTGGTCGCAGCGCATCAGCATTTCGCCGATCATGCCCTGCAGGCCCATGCGCTGGCCGTCCTCGGGGCTGTAGATGCGCGCCACGCCGTAATCCTGCAGCTCGCGGATCTCGGCCGGAACGATCACGCCGCCGCCGCCGCCGTACACCTGGATGTGCTCGCCGCCGCGCCGGCGCAGCAGATCGACCATGTACTTGAAGTACTCGACGTGGCCGCCCTGGTAGGAGCTGATCGCGATCGCCGCGGCGTCCTCCTGCAGCGCCGCGGTGACGATTTCGTCGACCGAGCGGTTGTGGCCGAGGTGGATGACCTCGGCGCCCATGCCCTGCAGGATGCGGCGCATGATGTTGATCGCGGCGTCGTGACCGTCGAACAGCGATGCGGCGGTGACGAAACGGACCTTGTGCGCCGGGCGGTATTCGGCCAGCGCGCGGTATTCGGCGGACAGATCGGTCATGGCAAGGTCTCCTCGCCCGATACTTTAGACAGCGCGGCGCGTTCGCGCCATGTCGCCACCGCCCAGCGACCCTGGCGCTTTTTGCCAGTGCCGGCCGCGCCGCCCCGATATCATGCCCGGGATCAAGGACTTACCGGACCCGCCAGGAACGCAGCGCCATGGCCGACGCGGTCGACAAGGACACCGTCTCGATCTATTTCGTCGGCGCCGCGATCGCGCGCCTGCCGGCGGCCGGGCGGCGTCGCGTGCTGCGCGCCGCCGGCGTGCCGGCGCAGCTGCTGGGCAACGCGCAGGCCAGGGTGCCGGCGACCGCCTTCGCCGCGCTGTGGCGCGAGGTCGCGGCCGAACTCGACGACGAATTCTTCGGCCTCGACCGCCGTCGCATGAAGGTCGGCAGCTTCGCGCTGTTGTGCCACGCGCTGCTCGACTGCGACGGCGTCGAGCATGCGCTGCGGCGCGCACTGCGCGGCATGCGGCTGTTCCTCGACGACGTCGCCGGCGAGCTGTGCGTGAGCGGCGCGCACGCCGAGCTGATCGTCGACAACCGGATTGCGCACCCGGCTGCGCGCCGCTTCGCCGACGAGACCTTCCTGACGCTGATGCACGGCCTGCTGTGCTGGCTCGCCGGCGCGCGCGTCGCGGTCGAAGCGGTCGCCTTCGCCGGCGCGCGGCCGGCGCACGCGCGCGAGTACACGCGCATGTTCGGCGGCACGCTGAGCTTCGGCGCTCCGGCCGCGTCGATACGCTTCGCCAGCGCGGCGCTGGCGCGCCCGCTGCGCCAGGACCGCGATGCGCTGCGCCGATTCCTCGACGCGGCACCGCAGTCGGTGTTCCTCAAGTACCGCAACGACGACAGCTGGACGCTGCGCCTACGGCGCCGCCTGCGCGCGGCGATCGACCAGCCGCACTGGCCCGGGCTGCAGCAGCTGGCGGCCGAGCTCGGCGCCTCGGCCACGACGCTGCGCCGCCGGCTCGACGCCGAGGGCAACAGCTTCCAGGACATCAAGGACCAGTTGCGCAATGACCTTGCGATCGAGCTGCTGTGCCACACCGCGCTGAGCGTCGACGCGATCGGCGCGCGCCTGGGGTTTCACGACGCCAGCGCATTCCACCGCGCGTTCCGTCGGTGGAACGGACTGCAGCCCGGCGAATACCGGCTGCGCGCCTGCCCCCCCGCTTGAGGGTCGCCGCAGCGTCGCGCGCACGCCCCCCTGCGGTTAACATCGACCGCTCGAGAATCAGGCTGCGCGGCGCCGCCGCGGCGCCGCCGCCGACGACAGGAGAGCAGGCGATGCGCAACACCCTCACCACCCTCGCGATGCTGGCGACGCTGGGCTGCGCGCCGGCCCTGGCGGCTTCCGCACCCGCTTCCGCTCCCGCCAGCGCACCGGCTGCGGCGGCTTCCGCCGCGACCAGCGCCGCCGTGCCGCACCGCTGCGGCGGCATCGGCTTCGACGGCCGCGCCGCGATGCGCCGCCACGCCCACGAGTACAACCTGGGCATCTGGCTGACGACCACGCACGCAGCCTATCTGGCCGATATGCCGATCACGGTCAGCCGTGACGGCAAGACCGTCGCGCAGTTCGTCAGCGACGGCCCGCTGTGCTACCTGAAGTTGCCGGAGGGCGAATACACCGTCAGCAGCCAGCGCAAGGGCGAAACGCGCTCGGTGAAAATGCACACCGGGCAGATGAACGTCTACCTGCGCTTCTGAGCGCCGCCCACGCGCGCACGTCAGCCGGTGGTCCAGGCGATCGCCGCGTCGAGATCGGCGCCGTCGAACATGCGCACCATGCCAGGCATGGCCAGCGCGAACAGCGCCATCGACGCGCGGATCCAGGCCACGTCGGTGACCACCGCGACGCGCTCCCAGCCGGCCAGGTGGCGCAGACCCACGCGCGCGTCGTCCCACATCGCACCCCAGTCGAAGCCGGTGAAGTCGTTCGCGATCTGGTAGATCAGGCGCACTTTCGCGCGCTGTGCAAAAGCTTCCTCGACGGCCGGAATCAGCACCGTTTCGTAGTCGGCGGCACTGACCTGGCCGCTGGCGCGCAGGCCGAGCACGCCGGCGGGCAATCCGGGGATGCGTTCGATCATCGCGTTCTCCTTGCGGGCGCTTGCCGTGTGGTTTTCGATGTTACGCCGCGCCCACGGCCCTGCACACCGCCCGGGATCAAGCGCGCCAGGCGTCGGTCCCGTGCCGGCGCAGCCGCTCGAGCAGCTCCACCGCATCGGCGCGGCCGAGCTCGAGTGCGGCGCGGATGCCGGGCGCGTCGGTGTAGTCCCAGCTCGACACGGGAATCGGGCGCGACGGCTGCAGATAGACGCGGGCCGCGCCCAGCGGCAGCGGCCGCGCATAGCGCCGCGTCAGCAGCACCAGGGTCGGTGCCGCCGGCGCCGGCAGTGCATCGACCGGCACGTTGTCGACCATGCCGCCGTCGAGCACCGCGCGCCCGTCCAGGCGCAGCGCCGGCGTGAACGGCGGCGTGCACGACGACGCCAGCAGCAGGTCGGCCAGCGCCTCGGGCGTGGCGCAGTCCTGCGCGCGCAGCACCTCGGCGCGAAAGCCCAGCGCGCGCGCCGCCTGCGGGTGCAGCGCGCGCCGCACCTTCTTGTCGAACTGGTAGGCGAGCGCGCCGACCAGCAGCGCCACCGGCACCGGCAGGCCGCGCGGCGGCCGCGCCACCTGCACGTAGACCGGCGCCTGCGTGCGCAGCCGGCGCAGCGCGTCGGCGTCGAGCAGACGCAGCAGCGCGTCGCGGTAGATCGCCGCATGCGGGAACGCGCGTTCACCATGCAGCCAGCGCTCGGGCTGGAAATTGCGCCGCAGCCCCGCGGTGACCTCGAGGTAGTGCGCGAGCGCCGGCTCGCCGCGGCCGGCCAGCAACAGGCAGGCGGTGGCCGCGCCCGCCGACACCCCGGCGATCGCGCGCGGCGCCAGCCCGGCCGGGTGCAACACCTGCCAGACTCCGGCCTGCCACCAGCAGCGGTTGCCGCCACCGGCGAAAACCGCATGGGCAAAGCCGGCCAGCGCGGCGCGGGCGCGTTGCGCGGCGGGGTCAAGCGGCGTCGCGGCACGCACTGCAGGGGAGATTTCGGTCGGCATCAAGGTCGGCATCGCCGACGATGCTAGTCCACCGAGGCATCGGGCTGGCGCGACAAAAATCCAACTTCATGGCATCACGGCTCGATGCGCCCGCAGGCGCCTCGGTAGATCAACCCAAGTGACCGAACACCTGAAGGGTTGCGTCGATCGGCCCCGCAGGAATCAATCCTGATTTGATGACAAGGCCGGAGCGACGGCCTCGCGTCGCGCCGATACTTGCCCCGTGCTCGCGCCGCTGCGCGCGAGCCCCGGAGGTGCCTCCGGCAAGGCATAGGTCCTGTAGGCGAAAGGCTGGCGCAATGTCTCTTCATGCCATCTCCCCGACATCGATGCCGCCACGCGGCGCGACACGCTTGCTCGTGGTGCTGCTTTGCTGCGCCGGCCTGCTGCTGGCCGGCGCCTGCCGACGCGGCGTCGGGCCGCGCTCGCTGGAGCCGCCGCATGCCGACGCCCTATCGATGCACGACGCCGAGCCCTATCTCTCCGACATCTGGATCCGCATCGGGCGCGCCCACGTGATCTCGATCGCCGACCTGCCGCCGCCGCGCCAGGCCGTGCTGCGCGCCGCGCTGGCGCACGCCGCGCGCGCGGCCGACGACGATGGCGCCTGGGTCGATCCGCTGCCGCCGCTGACGGCCGCCAGCGGGACGCCGCGCGCGCTGTTTGCGCCACTCGACGTCGC
>JAKAHP010000018.1 GCA_021825505.1 Pseudomonadota bacterium | reverse complement strand
GAAGAACAGCCGGGACGCCGGCGTGCGCCGCGTCGAGACGCTGTTCACCAACGACCTCGACCAGGGTCCGTTCATCTCGCTGACGCTGCGCATGGACGAGACGCCGGACCAGCTCGCGGCCAAGGTCGCGATCTACCGCATGATGCGCCCGGGCGAGCCGCCGACCGAGGATGCGGTCGAGTCGCTGTTCAACCGCCTGTTCTTCGACGCCGACGCCTACGACCTGTCGCGCGTCGGCCGCATGAAGTTCAACCGCCGTCTCGGCCGTGACGAGATCGAGGGCGACATGGTGCTGTCGCACGACGACATCATGGCGGTGATCAAGCTGCTGGTCGAACTGCGCAACGGTCGCGGCGAAGTCGACGACATCGACCACCTCGGCAACCGCCGCGTGCGCTGCGTCGGCGAACTGGCCGAGAACCAGTTCCGCGCCGGCCTGTCGCGCATCGAGCGCGCGGTCAAGGAGCGCCTCGGCCAGGCCGAGACCGAGAACCTGATGCCGCACGACTTCATCAACTCGAAGCCGATCTCGGCCGCGATCAAGGAGTTCTTCGGTTCGTCGCAGCTGTCCCAGTTCATGGACCAGACCAACCCGCTGTCGGAGATCACGCACAAGCGTCGCGTCTCCGCGCTGGGCCCGGGCGGTCTGACGCGCGAGCGCGCCGGCTTCGAGGTGCGCGACGTGCACCCGACGCACTACGGCCGCGTGTGCCCGATCGAAACCCCGGAAGGCCCGAACATCGGCCTGATCAACTCGCTGGCGCTGTTCGCCCAGCTCAACGAGTATGGCTTCATCGAGACGCCCTACCGCCGCGTGATCGACAGCAAGGTCACCGACCAGGTCGACTATCTGTCGGCGATCGAAGAAGGCAAGTACGTGATCGCCCAGGCCAACGCGGCGATCGACGCCGAAGGCCGCCTGGTCGACGAGCTGGTGTCGGCGCGTGAAAAGGGCGAGACGCTGCTGGTCGGACCCGAGCGCGTGCAGTACATGGACGTTTCGCCGGCGCAGATCGTTTCGGTGGCCGCGTCGCTGGTGCCCTTCCTCGAGCACGATGACGCGAACCGCGCGCTGATGGGCGCGAACATGCAGCGCCAGGCGGTGCCGGTGCTGCGTCCGGAAAAGCCGCTGGTCGGCACCGGCGTCGAGCGCGTCACCGCGGTCGACTCGGGCACCGCGGTCACCGCGCTGCGCGGCGGCGTCGTCGACTACGTCGACAGCGCGCGCATCGTCGTGCGCGTCAACGACGACGAGACGCTGGCCGGCGAGGTCGGCGTCGACATCTACAACCTGATCAAGTATCAGCGCTCGAACCAGAACACCAACATCCACCAGCGCCCGATCGTCAAGCGCGGCGACGTGATCGCGCGCGGCGACGTCGTCGCCGACGGCGCCTCGACCGACATCGGCGAGCTCGCGCTGGGCCAGAACATGCTGGTCGCGTTCATGCCGTGGAATGGCTACAACTTCGAGGATTCGATCCTGATCTCCGAGCGCGTCGTCGCCGAGGACCGCTACACCTCGATCCACATCGAGGAGCTGACCGCGGTCGCGCGCGACACCAAGCTCGGCCCGGAGGAAATCACCCGCGACATCCCGAACCTGTCGGAGAACCAGCTCGCGCGTCTGGACGAATCGGGCATCGTCTACATCGGTGCCGAAGTCGAGGCCGGCGACACGCTGGTGGGCAAGGTCACGCCGAAGGGCGAGACCCAGCTGACCCCGGAGGAGAAGCTGCTGCGCGCGATCTTCGGCGAGAAGGCGTCCGACGTGAAGGACACCTCGCTGCGCGTGCCCTCGGGCATGTACGGCACCGTGATCGACGTGCAGGTTTTCACGCGCGAAGGCATCCAGCGCGACAAGCGCGCCCAGCAGATCATCGACGACGAGCTCAAGCGCTACCGCCTCGATCTCAACGACCAGATGCGCATCGTCGAAGCCGACACCTTCGACCGTATCGCCAAGCTGCTGGTCGGACGCCCGGCCAACGGCGGCCCGAAGCGCCTGGCCAAGGGCACCGTGGTCACCGCCGAGTACCTGAAGGAGCTCGACCACTACCACTGGTTCGACGTGCGCAGCGCCGACGAGACCATCGCCCAGCAGGTCGAGCAGCTCAAGGAGTCGCTGGAGAAGCGTCGCCACGAGTTCGACCAGATGTTCGAGGAAAAGCGGCGCAAGCTGACGCAAGGCGACGAACTGCCGAGCGGCGTGCTGAAAATGGTCAAGGTGCACCTCGCGGTCAAGCGCCGCCTGCAGCCCGGCGACAAGATGGCCGGCCGCCACGGCAACAAGGGCGTGGTGTCCAAGATCCTGCCCGAGGAAGACATGCCCTACATGGCCGACGGCACCCCGATGGACGTCGTGCTCAACCCGCTCGGCGTGCCGTCGCGGATGAACATCGGCCAGATTCTCGAGACCCACCTGGGTTGGGCCGCGCACGGCCTGGGCCGGCGCATCGACGCGATGCTGCGCGCCCACGCCAAGGCGGCCGAACTGCGCCGCCTGCTCGCCAGCCTGTACAACTTCAGCGGCAAGCAGGAAGAACTCGACGCACTGAGCGACGCCGAAGTGCTGGAACTGGCCGATAACCTGCGGCGCGGCCTGCCGTTCGCCACCCCGGTGTTCGACGGCGCCTCCGAGCAGGAAATCGACCAGCTGCTGCAGATGGCCTACCCGGACGACGAGGCGCAGCAGCTCAAGCTGACGGCCTCGCGCAAGCAGGCCACGCTGTTCGACGGGCGCACCGGCGAAGCGTTCGAGCGCCCGGTGACGATCGGCTACAAGCACGTGCTCAAGCTGCACCACCTGGTCGACGACAAGATGCACGCGCGCTCGACCGGACCGTACTCGCTGGTCACGCAGCAGCCGCTGGGCGGCAAGGCGCAGTTCGGCGGCCAGCGTTTCGGGGAAATGGAAGTGTGGGCGCTGGAAGCCTACGGCGCCAGCTACGTGCTGCAGGAAATGCTGACCGTGAAGTCGGACGACGTCAACGGCCGGACCAAGGTCTACGAAAACATCGTCAAGGGCGAGCATTCGATCGAAGCCGGAATGCCGGAATCGTTCAACGTTCTGATCAAGGAAATCCGCTCGCTGGGGCTGGACATCGAACTGGAACGCAATTAAGGAATCGGGAGTCACCCCATGAAAGCCCTACTCGACTTGTTCAAGCAGTTCCAGAAGGACGAGCATTTCGATGCGATCAGCATCGGCCTGGCGTCCCCCGAGAAAATCCGTTCGTGGTCGTACGGCGAGGTCAAGAAGCCCGAGACCATCAACTACCGCACGTTCAAGCCCGAGCGCGACGGTCTGTTCTGCGCCAAGATCTTCGGCCCGATCAAGGACTACGAGTGCCTGTGCGGCAAGTACAAGCGCCTGAAGCACCGCGGCGTGATCTGCGAGAAGTGCGGCGTCGAAGTCACGCAGAGCAAGGTTCGCCGTGACCGCATGGGTCACATCGAACTGGCCTCGCCGGTCGCGCACATCTGGTTCCTGAAGAGCCTGCCGTCGCGCCTGGGCATGATCCTCGACATGCCGCTGCGCGACATCGAGCGTGTGCTGTATTTCGAAGCCTACGTCGTCACCGACCCCGGCATGACCCCGCTGCAGAAGCGCCAGGTGCTGTCCGAGGACGAATTCGCCGCCAAGCGCGAGGAATTCGGCGACGAGTTCGTCGCCCACATGGGCGCCGAAGGCGTGCGCGCGCTGCTCGCCGACATGGACCTGGAACTCGAGACCGGGGCGCTGCGCGGCGATCTGCAAGGCTCGGACACCAAGGTCAAGAAGAACTCCAAGCGCCTGAAGGTGCTCGACGCGTTCCGCAAGACCAACTCCAAGCCCGAGTGGATGGTGCTGACGGTGCTGCCGGTGCTGCCGCCCGACCTGCGCCCGCTGGTGCCGCTGGACGGCGGCCGCTTCGCGACGTCCGACCTCAACGACCTGTACCGCCGCGTCATCAACCGCAACAACCGACTGCGTCGGCTGCTCGAGCTGAAGGCGCCCGAGATCATCGTGCGCAACGAAAAGCGCATGCTGCAGGAAGCGGTCGACTCGCTGCTCGACAACGGTCGCCGCGGCAAGGCGATGGTCGGCCAGAACAAGCGTCCGCTGAAGTCGCTGGCCGACATGATCAAGGGCAAGGGCGGCCGCTTCCGCCAGAACCTGCTCGGCAAGCGCGTCGACTACTCGGGTCGCTCGGTGATCACCGTGGGCCCGACGCTCAAGCTGCACCAGTGCGGTCTGCCCAAGCTGATGGCGCTGGAGCTGTTCAAGCCCTTCATCTTCAACCGTCTCGAAGCGATGGGCGTGGCCACGACCATCAAGGCCGCGAAGAAGGAAGTCGATTCGCAGACGCCGATCGTCTGGGACATCCTCGAAGAGGTGATCCGCGAGCATCCGGTGATGCTCAACCGCGCGCCGACGCTGCACCGCCTGGGCATCCAGGCGTTCGAGCCGGTGCTGATCGAAGGCAAGGCGATCCAGCTGCATCCGCTGGTGTGCGCGGCGTTCAACGCCGACTTCGACGGTGACCAGATGGCCGTGCACGTGCCGCTGTCGCTGGAAGCGCAGATGGAAGCGCGCACGCTGATGCTGGCGTCGAACAATGTGCTGTTCCCGGCCAACGGCGAGCCGTCGATCGTGCCGTCGCAGGACATGGTGCTGGGCCTGTACTACGCGACCCGCGAGCGCATCAACGGTCGCGGCGAAGGCATGGTGTTCGCCGACATCGGCGAAATCCAGCGCGCGCTGCAGGCCGGCGTGCTCGAACTGACCGCGCGCATCAGCGTGCGCCTGACCGAGTACGAGCGTGACCGCGAAACGAAGGCGCTGACGCCGAAGACCTCGGTGGTGGAAACCACCGCGGGCCGCGCGCTGCTGTCGGAAATCCTGCCCAAGGGTCTGCCGTTCAGCGTGATGAACAAGGCGCTGAAGAAGAAGGAAATTTCGCGCCTGATCAACGCGTCGTTCCGCCGCTGCGGCCTGCGCGACACCGTGATCTTCGCCGACAAGCTGCTGCAGTCGGGCTTCGCCCTGGCCACGCGCGCCGGCATCTCGATCAGCGTCGACGACATGCTGGTGCCGCAGGAAAAGCACGAGCTCATCAACCACGCCGAGCGCGAGGTCAAGGAAATCGAGCAGCAGTACGCCTCCGGCCTGGTCACCCAGGGCGAGCGCTACAACAAGGTGGTCGACATCTGGGGCCGCACCGGCGACGAAGTCGGCAAGGCGCTGATGAACCGCCTCGCCACCGAAGCGGTGGTCGACCGCCACGGCAAGGAAGTGCGCCAGGAATCGTTCAACTCGATCTACATGATGGCCGACTCGGGCGCGCGCGGTTCCGCCGCCCAGATCCGCCAGCTCGCCGGCATGCGCGGCCTGATGGCCAAGCCTGACGGCTCGATCATCGAGACGCCGATCACCGCGAACTTCCGCGAAGGCCTCAACGTTCTGCAGTACTTCATCTCGACCCACGGCGCGCGCAAGGGCCTGGCCGACACCGCGCTGAAGACCGCGAACTCGGGCTACCTGACGCGCCGTCTGGTCGACGTCACGCAGGACCTGGTGATCACCGAGCCCGACTGCGGCACCGCGCAAGGCGTGGCGATGCGCGCGCTGGTCGAAGGCGGCGAAGTCATCGAGTCGCTGCGCGACCGCGTGCTCGGGCGCGTCGCCGCGACCGACATCGTCAATCCGGAAACGCAGGAATCGATCGTTCCGGCCGGCGAGATGCTCGACGAGGATCTGCTCGACCTGGTCGAGGCGGCCGGCATCGACGAGATCCGCGTGCGCACCCCGCTGACCTGCGAGACGCGCTACGGCATGTGCGCCAAGTGCTACGGTCGCGACCTCGGTCGCGGCAGCCTGGTCAACGTCGGCGAAGCGGTCGGCGTGATCGCCGCGCAGTCGATCGGCGAGCCCGGCACGCAGCTGACGATGCGCACCTTCCACATCGGCGGCGCCGCGTCGCGTGCCGCGGTGGCCAGCAGCGTCGAGGCCAAGAGCGGCGGCGTGGCGCGCTTCACCGCGACGATGCGCTATGTGACCAACTCGAAGGGCGAGCAGGTCGTGATCTCGCGCTCCGGCGAAGTGCTGGTGACCGACGACTACGGCCGCGAGCGCGAGCGCCACAAGGTGCCGTACGGCGCGCTGCTGTTCGTCAAGGACGGCATGGCGGTCAAGCCCGGCACCGCGCTGGCCAACTGGGATCCGCTGACGCGCCCGATCATCACCGAGTACGCCGGTCGCGCCAAGTTCGAGAACATCGAGGAAGGCGTCACGGTGGCCAAGCAGGTCGACGAGGTCACCGGCCTGTCGACCCTGGTGGTGATCGATCCGAAGCGCCGCGGCTCGGCCAAGATCGTGCGTCCGCAGGTCAAGCTGCTCAACGAGCAGGGCCAGGAAGTCAAGATCCCCGGCACCGAACACCCGGTGACGGTGGGCTTCCAGGTCGGCGCGCTGATCCAGGTGCGCGACGGTCAGGAAGTGGGCCCCGGCGAAGTGCTGGCGCGCATCCCGATGGAAGGCCAGAAGACCCGCGACATCACCGGCGGTCTGCCGCGCGTGGCCGAGCTGTTCGAGGCGCGTTCGCCGAAGGACGCCGGCATGCTCGCCGAGACCACCGGCACGGTGTCGTTCGGCAAGGAAACCAAGGGCAAGGTGCGCCTGGTCATCACCGACCTCGACGGCCAGAGCCACGAGTTCCTGGTACCGAAGGAAAAGACCGTGCTGGTGCACGAGGGCCAGGTCGTCAACAAGGGCGAGCTGATCGTCGACGGCGCCGCGGAGCCGCAGGACATCCTGCGTCTGCTCGGTGTCGAGGCGCTGGCCCGCTATATCGTCGACGAAGTGCAGGACGTCTACCGTCTGCAGGGCGTGAAGATCAACGACAAGCACATCGAAGTGATCGTGCGCCAGATGCTGCGCCGCGTCGAGATCAAGGATCCGGGCGAAAGCGACTACATCACCGGCGAACAGGTCGAGCGCTCCGAAGTGCTGCAGACCAATTCGGGGCTGATCGAGCGCGGCCAGGTTCCGGCGACCTACAACAACGTGCTGCTGGGCATCACCAAGGCCAGCCTGTCGACCGACAGCTTCATCTCGGCCGCGTCGTTCCAGGAAACGACACGCGTGCTGACCGAGGCGGCGATCATGGGCAAGCGCGACGACCTGCGCGGTCTGAAGGAAAACGTCATCGTCGGCCGACTCATCCCGGCCGGTACCGGCATGGCGTTCCACCAGGCGCGCAAGGCCAAGGAAGTGCTCGACCACGCCGAACGCCAGGCGCAGGCCGCGGCCGAACTGCAGGCGCTCGAGGACAGCCAGAACGCCGCCGCCGACGAGGCGTCGAGCGAGGCCGGCGGCGACGAGACGTCGAACTGAGCGCGCGCCGCAGCGCCGCATGCCGACCGGCCACCGCGAGGTGGCCGGTTTTTTTTCAGCCGCGCAAAAAACGCGCCCGGGTCTGCTCAGCGCTGGCCGGGCGCACCCCGACGCCGGCCAGCACACCGACCAGGTGGCGCACCAACTCGGCGTTGTCGGCGGCGACGCGGCCGTCGGGCAGCCACAGATTGTTCTCGAAGCCCACGCGCACGCCGCCGCCCAGCGCCGCCGCCGCGACCAGGCAGGCGGCCTCGCCCGGCCCGAACGCGCACACGCTCCAGCCCCAGTCGGCGTCGAGCTGCGGCAGCAACGCGGGCAGTTCCTGCGCGCGCCCGTCGCGGCGCTCGGCGTAGGCGCCCAGCACCAGCAGCACCTCGACCGCCAAGGCCGCGCCGGCATCGGCCAGCCAGCCGCGCAGTCGCGTCAGGTCGGACGCGTTGTAGGCGATGAACTGCACCGCGCAGCCGTCGGCGGCCAGCTCGCGCAGCAAGGCGCAGGCCTGCGTGTACACGCCCGCGTCGGCGAGCAGCTCGCGCACCGCGATCGACACCGCCTGCGGACGCAGCGCGCGCACCGCGGCAATCTGTTGCGGCGGCGTGTAGCGCCCCGCCGCCTCGGTCGTCATCTGCAGCAGCAGCGCGTCGCCGACCGCGGCGCGGATCGCCGCGAACGCGTCCCGATACAGCGCCGGGTCGAGGCTGTGCACGGCCGCCGCGTCGCGCACATGCACGTGGAACCAGCTCGCGCCGGCGGCCGCGCAGGCCTGCGCGTCGCGCGCCAGCGCCGCCGCGTCCAGCGGCAGTGCGGCGTGGTCGGCGCGCCCGCGGCGCGCGCCGTTGGGCGCCACGCCGATCGGCACCGGCGGCAGCGCCACCGCGCGCGCGGCGTCCGTCTGCGCCGGCGTCAGCATGACGCCACCGCTGCGTCGAGCGCCTCGCGCAGGCGCTCGACCAGCGCGTCGAGCTCGGCGTCGCTGACGATGAACGGCGGCGCCAGCAGCACGTGATCGCCCAGCCGGCCGTCGACCGTGCCGCCCATCGGATAGACCAGCAGGCCGCGTCGCATGGCCTCGGTCTTGATGCGCGCGTGCAGCCGCAACGACGGATCGAACGGAGTCCTGGCGTCGCGCTCGCGCACCAGCTCCAGCCCCCAGAACAGGCCGCGACCGCGAATGTCACCGACCTGCGCATGCGCGCCGAAGGCCTGCTGCAGCCGCTGCTGCAGCGCCACGCCCTGCCGCCGCACCGCGTCGAGCAAGGCGTCGCGTCGGATCACCCGCTGCACCGCCAGCGCCGCGGCGCACGCCACCGCGTGCCCGAGGTAGGTATGCCCGTGCTGGAACATGCCGCTGCCGGCGCGCAGCGCCTCGACGATGCGCTGCTGCGCCAGCACCGCGCCGATCGGCTGATAGCCGCCGCCCAGTCCCTTGGCGATCGTCACCAGATCGGGGATCACGCCCTCCTGCTCGCAGGCGTAGAGCGTGCCGGTGCGCCCCATGCCGCACATCACCTCGTCGAGAATCAACAGGATGCCGTGGCGGTCGCAGACCTCGCGCACGCCGCGCAGATAACCCGGCACCGGCGGAATCACGCCGGCGGTGGCGCCGCCGACGGTCTCGGCGACGAAGGCGATGATGTGTTCGCCGCCGAGGCGCGTGACGCTCTGCTCGAGCTCGTCGACCAGGCGAGCCCCGTACTGCTCGGGGGTTTCATCGTCGCGCCGGTCGCGGTAGGCATAACACGGCGCGACGTGGGTGACGTCGATCAGCAGCGGCTCGAACTGGGCGCGCCGCCACGCGTTGCCGCCGACCGCCAGCGCCCCCAGCGTGTTGCCGTGATAGCTCTGGCGGCGCGCGATGAAATGGCGCCGCTGCGGCTGGCCGATTTCGACGAAATACTGTCGCGCCAGCTTCAGCGCGGCCTCGACCGCCTCCGAGCCGCCGCTCACCAGATAAGCCTGAGCCATGCCTGCCGGGGCGTGCTGCAGCAGTTCGTCGCCCAGTTGCTCGGCCACTTCGGTGGTGAAGAAACTGGTGTGCGCGTAAGCCAGCTTGTCGATCTGCGCGTGCATCGCGGCCAGCACGTCGGGATGGCCGTGCCCCAGGCACGACACCGCAGCGCCGCCCGAGGCGTCGAGGTAGCTGCGCCCTTCGGCGTCGAACAGGTAGACGCCGCGGCCGCCGACCGCAAGCGGCGGCGTCGTGCGCAATTGGCGGTGCATCAGATGGGTCATGGAATTCAGTTCTCCGTGTCGCTGCGCGCCGCCGAGCCGGATCGCCTGGCGCACGACGCCGCTCGATGAGGAGTCGCGTCGTGACCCTTTCGACCAAATCGAGACATTTGGCAAGGTTGGATCAGTATCGCATCACTGGCACATTGACGCGTCACGCATTGCCCCGCTCGATCGCGCGCCGCAAGCGCGGCGCTTCCGCCAGGAGAACCGACCATGCCCCTCATCGCCTCGCACCGCACCGGTGTCCTGCTCCGCTGCGCCTTGTTCGCCCTGTGCACGCTGCTGGGCAGCACCGCGTCGGCCGCCACCCGCTTCATCACGCTGGGCGCCGGGGCCACTTCGGGCCTCTATTACCCGACCTCGGAAACCCTCGCCAAGATCGTCAACGACGCCAGACTCGGCCTGCGCATCGGCGTGCGCGCCACCGGTGGCTCGGTGTTCAACGCCCAGGGCCTGCAAGACGACGCGCTGCAACTGGCGATCCTGCAGAACAACGTCGCCTACTTCGCATACCGCGGCGAGGGCATCGCGGCGTTTGCGAACAAGCCTGCGCGACACCTGCGTGGCTTGGCGACGCTGTACCCCGAAGTGCTGCACATCGTCGCACGCAAGGGCACGCACATCGCCAGCCCGGCCGATTTCAAGGGCCGTGCCGTCTATGTCGGCGACATCGGCTCGGGCGCCGAGCAGGACGCGATCGCGCTGCTCGGCGTCTACGGCTTGACGCTGGCCGATCTGAAGACCGCGGTTCGCGGCAGCGCCGGCAACGCCGTGAACCTGTTGCGCGACGGCAAGATCGACGCGCTGATGTTCACCGTCGGCGTCGGCTCGGCGGCGATCGGCGAAGCGGCGCAAACGACACCAATCGAATTCGTGCCGATCGCACCGACCAAGATTGCCGAGTTGCGCGCGCGCTACCCGTATTACACCGGCACCGCGATCGCGCCCGGCGCCTACCCCGGTGTCGCCACCGCAACCCCGGCGATCGCGGTGCAGGCGATGCTCGCCACGTCGGACAGGCTGCCCGCGGCCGACGTCGAGCGGCTGATGCACACGCTGTTCGGCACGCACCTCAAGGCCTTCATCGACGACGCGCCGAACCCGAACCTGAAAGCTTCGTTCAAGCTCGAACACGCGGTCGAGGCGATGCCGATCCCCTTGCACCCGGGTGCGGTGGCGTTCTACAAGTCGGTCGGCGTCGCGGTGCCCGCGTCGCTGCTCGCCCACTGACGCGGCGTGCGCACGCAAAATCCCGCGCCGTCGCTTGCTTGCGACGCGCCGCAGGCCGATGCCTCACGGCTCGGGCAGATGCTGGACGACGAGACCGGCACGCGTCGCCCACGCGCCCGCGTGCTGCACACGCTGCTGTTCGCGCTCGCGCTGGGCTGGAGCTCGTTCCAGCTGTGGGCCGTCGCCGACGGCGGGCTGAACCCGCAAATCCTCGCCGCGATCCACCTCGCCTTCGGTCTTGCACTGTGCTTCCTCGCCCACCCGGGGCGTCGCGGCAGCCGCACGACGATCCCGTGGACCGATTGGCTGCTGGCGCTGCTCGGCGTGCTCGCCGCCGGCTACATCGCCTGGGACTACGAGACCCTGACCGCGCTGCAGGGCGGCATGCCCAACGCGCGCGACGTCGTCGCCGGCAGCGCACTGCTCGCGGTGCTCGCGCTGGCCGCGCTGCGCGTGATCGGCTGGGCGCTGCCGGCAATCGCAGCATTAATGATCGGCTACGCCGCGATCGGCCCGGCCGGCCTCGTGCACCTGACTCCGCCCGACGTGCTCTATCTGCACAACGGCTATCCCTGGTCGCAGATCGTGCAGCAGCTCTACATCAGCGCCGAAGGCGTCTGGGGCACGCCGATCCAGGTCTCGGCGACCTTCGTGTTCCTGTTCGTGCTGTTCGGCGCCTTGCTCGACCGCGCCGGCGCCGGCCACTATTTCGTCACGCTGGCCTACAGCGCACTGGGCAGCTTCCGCGGCGGCCCGGCCAAGGCCGCGGTCGTCGGCAGCATGCTCGACGGCGTGATCTCGGGCTCGTCGACGGCCAACGTCGTCACCGTCGGTACGTTCACGATCCCGTTGATGAAGCGCGTCGGCATCCCTGCGGTCAAGGCCGGCGCCATCGAGTGCGCGGCTTCGGTCAACGGCCAGCTGATGCCGCCAGTGATGGGCGCCGCCGCGTTCATCATGGCCAATTTCATCGGCGTGCCCTACGCGCAGATCGTCGTGCACGCGCTGCTTCCAGCGCTGCTGACCTATTTCGGCTTGATGGTCACGGTGCATATCGAAGCCACCAAGCTCGGCTTGCGCCCCACGCCGCGCGCCGAGCTGCCGCGTTTCTGGCCGACCTTCGTCGCAGGGCTGCACCACCTCGCGGTGGTCGGCTTCCTGCTTCATCAATTGATGGTGCTCCGACTCACCCCCGAGCGCAGTGCGCTGAATGCGACGCTGCTGCTCGCCGTCGTGCTGCTCGCGCAGGGCATCGTGCGCCACGCGCGCACGCAAGGCGTCTGCGCCGCCGCGGTGATCGGCGGCTTGCGCGACGGCCTGCGCGACATCGCACGGGGCCTGGCGCAGGGCGCGCGCAACATGACGATGATCGCGGTGGCGACCGCCGCGGCCGGCATCGTCGTCGGCATGGTCACGATGACCAACCTCGGCTACGGACTGACCGAACTCATCGGCATCTTGTCGGGCGACAACATCTGGCTGGTGCTGCTGCTGTCGGCGTTCGCCGCGCTGTTGCTGGGCATGGGGCTGCCGACCACCGCGAACTACATCGTGATGGCCTCGCTGGTGGCGCCGGTGATCGTCAAGCTCGCGGCCGACCAGCACCTGGTGGTGCCGCTGATCGCGGTGCACCTGTTCGTGTTCTTCTTCGGCATCCTGGCCGACGACACGCCGCCGGTGGGGCTGGCGTCGTTCGCGGCATCGGCGATCGCGCGCGCCGATCCGGTGAAGATCGGCGTGCAGGCCTTCACCTATGACCTGCGCACCGCGATCCTGCCGTTTTTCTTCTTCTTCAACCCGAAACTGCTGCTGATCGGCATCAGCGGCCCGCTCGACCTGCTGTGGACCGTCGGCACCGCGGCGGTGGGCATGTACGCCTTCGTCGCCGCGCTGCAGGGCCATATGCGCGGACCGCTGCACTGGATCGAGCGCGCGCTGCTGCTCGGCGCGGCGCTGCTGCTGATCCGCCCCGACGGAAGCGGCCAGCTGATCGGGGCGCTGGTCGCGGTCGCGCTGTACGCGCTGAATCGTCACCGGGAACGAGCCCACGCCGCATAGCGCGCTGGGCCACACCCGGTGTGGCGCGCTGTGCACGGCGCGCCACACCGGGGCGGCCCCGGCCCGATAGAATGCGCTTTTCAGTCACCGGCTTGGCAGCCTTTGCGCAGCGTGCGAGCATTATTGTCGGGGCGTTTCCTGGCCGTAGCGGTCGGGCTGTTGCTGATCTGCGGGCTGGGCGGGTGCGCCGCACCGCAAGGCAAGGCCACATCCGCGCTGACGCACCGCGCTGCCGCCACCGTGCCGCCGGCGCCATGGTGGCGCAGCGCCGGCGACCCGCTGCTGACGCGCCTGATCGAACACGGGCTCGATGCCGATACCCGTTTGCGCGACGAAGCCGCCGCGCTGACGCGCGCCGAGGCGCACGCGCGGACCTGGCACTACCGGGTCGCCACATGGTTCGGCGCGATCGTCGGCCGCCCCCCCGAGAACTTCGACGCCGCCGCGCTGCACCTGGCTCGTGCGCGTCAGCGCAAGGCCGAGGCGATCGCGCTGAGCTACGTCGAGATCAGGCGGCTGCAGGCGGTGCTGACGCTGCGCCAGGACTTCCAGGCTCAGTTCAGCGACGACGCCAGAATCGCCCAATGGCGGCGTGAGGCCGGCCTGGTGTCGGCGGTCGACGGCGGACTGGCCGCTACGCTGATCGGCGTCAACGCCGACGCGCTGCACGCCACCGACGCCAGCCTGGCCACCGCGCGCGCGACACTGGCACGACAGACCGGCGTCGCCGCGCCCGAACTGGAGCAGCAACTCGGCGCCGCGGCAACGCTGCCCGACCCCACCATCGGCACTGACGTCGAGACGACGGCCACGGCCGCGGATCGTGCGGCGCTGGACTCGACCGCGGCGCGCGCGACGGCACTGCACGCGGTGCAGCACGGCGCAGAACGCACCGCCGCCGACGCGCGCACCGCCTACCAGCTCGGCAGCGGCGACTTCGCGACGGTCTACGTCGCCGAGACGGCGCTGCTGCAGGTGCGCGACGCCACCATCGCAGCGCGCGCAGCGCACGCCGTCGCCGCCATCCGCCTGCGTGCCGACGCGGCGCTGGCCGCCATCGGGCGCACGCCGGGCAGCGAGGAGCGATCGGGTGACTGAGCCATCCCATTCACCCCAGTCGGCGCATTCGTCCCAGGTCGACGCGCTGCTCGGCGCCCGGCCGCGCAGCCGCACGCGGCGGCGCATCGGCATCGGCTTGCTGCTGCTGGCGCTGGCCGCGGCAGGCGTGTTGCTGCTGCGTTTCATGGAAGGCAACACCACGCCGTATTACATGCTGCCGCTCGCGCGCGGGGATCTGCACCCGCGGCTCAGCCTGGCCGGCACGGTGCGCCTGCCCGCGGAAGTCGCGGTGAGCGCTCCATGGGACGGCGTGATCAGCGCCGCACCGGCCGCGCTCGGCGCCGTCGTCACCGCAGGCCAGACCCTGCTCTATCTGGAGGATCCGGCCATCGCGCGCACCCTCGCTGCCGATCGCGCGCAAATCGCCGCGGCACGCGCCGCGGCGGCCCATGCCGGCATCGCGGTGAAGGCCAGCGCCGTCCGTTTGGCACGCTTCGAAGCGGTGTGGCAGGAATCGCAGCACCGGGTCCCGTCGCTGGACGAGATGGAGCGTGCGCGTGCCGATGCGGCGCGTGCCGCAGTCACGGCGCGCCGCGCCAGGATCCTGCTCGACGCCGCCTGGCGCAAGCTGCGCGACGATCGGGCACGGCAGGGCGCGGTGGCGGTGCGCGCACCGCGCGCCGGCGTCGTCGTCGACCTCGTTGCGGCACCGGGAAGCTGGGTGCACGCGCGGCAGACCGTGCTCACGCTCGCCCCCGAGGGCGCAGCGCCGCAAGTCGTCGCGCCCCTGCCGGCGGCGCTCGACATGCCCGCGCCGGGCGCGACGGCTCAGGTGCAACTCGGTGGCGACGGAGCCGCCGTGCGCGGCGCGACGCTGCTGCGCGTGCAGACCGACGCCGCCGGTACGCGCCGCGCGCTGTTCGCGTTGGCGCCCGGCGCGTTCGTGCCGCCCGGCGCGCGCGCGTTGGTCGATATCAAACTGCCGACACTGCACCACGTGCTGCTGGCGCCCGACGCCGCGCTCGCCTTCGCGCACCCCTGCGCCCAGACGCATGAGCACTCGAGCATCTGGCTGTGGACCGCCGACGGCGCGGCGCGCCAGGTTGCCGTCGTCATCGGCCCCGGCGATGGGCGCCACACCCAGATCGTGTCCGGTCCCGTGAAGCCCGGGGATCTGGCGATCATCGGCTGGAAGGCGCCGCCGCGGCGCGGCTCGGCCCAGCCCCCACACACGTCGAGCCAGCCCGGCGCCGCGCAACCCGGCATCGTGCTGAACGCCCCCTCGCGATCATGAATCCCAAGCACCCATTGCTGACGCGTCGTCGCGCCGGCCTGTTGATTGCCTCGCTGGCCGCGGGACTCCCGCGCGCGGGTGCCGCAACGGCACCGGCCGACACCGACCGCTGGGGCCCGCCGCGCCCGTTCTCCTGGGACATCCTGATCGAGCGCGCGCGCCGGCTCGCGCGGCGCCCCTACGCGCCGCCGCGACCGTCGTCCGCGGCGGCGACCGACTGGGATGACTTCGTGCGTCAGAGCTACGCTGCGGCCGACGCGCTGACCGGAACAATACGGCTGTTCCCGACGCGACGCGACGTCGCGCCCTATGCGGTCGCGATGCACGTGGTCGACGGCGGCGTCGCGCGCGCGCTGCGCGACACGCACGGACTGTTCGGCGGCGGAGGTCGAGCCGATGCGGCCGGCTGGCGCGTGCTCGACCCGAACGGCATGACCGACTGGATGGCCTTCCTCGGCGCCTCGTATTTCCGCTGCTCGGGCACCGCGAACCGCTACGGGCTGTCGACGCGCGGCGTCGCGGTCGACACCGGGCTGCCCGGCACCGAGGAATTCCCGGCGTTCACCGGCTTCTGGGTCGAGCAGCGTGGCGCCGACCACGTGCTGGCCTACGCACTGCTCGACGGTCCGTCGCTGAGCGGCGCCTATGCGATCGATACCGTGCGTCAGGCCGACGGCACCAATGTGCAGGACGTGCGCTGCGCGTTGTTTCCGCGACGCGACATCCAGCGCCTGGGCATCGCCCCGCAGACCAGCATGTTCCTGTACGACCAGACGCGCGCGAGCGGCCTGGCCGGCGCGCCGATCCTCGGCGACTGGCGCCCCGAGGTGCACGACTCGGACGGGCTGGCAATCTGGACCGGAGCCGGCGAGCGCATCTGGCGCCCGCTGCACAACCCGAACCGGGCACGCATGCACGCGTTCCGTGCCGACCATCCGCGCGCCTTCGGCCTGATGCAGCGCGACCGTCATTTCAGCCACTACGAGGACGACAGCCTGTACTACGAGCTGCGCCCGTCGCTGTGGATGGAGCCGCACGGCGACTGGGGCACCGGCGCGGTCATGCTGTACGAGATGGCGTCGATTTCGGAAACGGTCGACAACATCGGCGCGTTCTGGGTCGCCGACCAGCCAGTGCGCGCCGGGCAGCGACGCGACTACGCCTATCGCCTGAGCTGGACCACCGCCGACCCCAGCGCCGACGCCACTGCGCACTGCAGCAACGTATTCATCGGCCCGCTGAACCCGGACGGCCTGCCGGCCGCTCCGGATGCGCGCAAGTACGTGATCGATTTCTCCGGCCCGGTGCTGGCCCCGGCGGGCGCCTGCGACGGCGTGCGCGCCGTCACCGACCTGCCTGCCAGCGCGGTCATCGCGCTGAGCGCGCACGCGCTGGGAGGCCGCCCGGCTTCATGCCGCGTGGTGCTCGACCTGCGTCTGAGCGGACTGACGCGCCGCGAATTCCGCCTGTTCCTGCAGCGCGGCGCCGACGCGCTGAGCGAGACCGTGATTCTCACGCTCGAACCGTGAACCGCCCTGCCGCGCACCCGCCGCTGCCGCCCGAGGCGCCGCTGGACATGCCGCTGCAGCGCCTGCATGGACCGTCGCCGGCGTCGATCGAAGTGCTGACCCAGCCCCACGGTCTGCTGGTCAAGCGCCTGCTGCTGATCACGCTGACCGCGGTGCTGGCGTTGGCGGCGTCGACGCAGTTGCGCATGGCCTTGGCTCGCGCCGGGTTCGATCCCCTGGATCTGTTGCTGCTGGTGCTGTTCCTGCCGCTGTTCGCCTGGATTTCCTTCGGTTTTGTGAATTCGGCCATCGGATTCCTGCAGTTGATCAGCGGCGAGCACCCAGGCTTCACCGCGATCCCCAGCCCGGCGCAGTCGCTGCGCCACCGCGTCGCGGTGCTGATGCCGGTGTACAACGAGGACGTCGATGCCACGTTCGGGCGCGTGCGCGCGATGGCGCGCTCGATCGCGGCGGCCGGCGGCGGCGCCTGGATCGACTTCTTCATACTCAGCGACTCCACCGCCGCCAACGGCCAGCTCGAGCTGGCCGCATGGTCGGACCTGGCTGCCCAGGCTCCGATCCCGGTGTACTACCGGCGCCGCGAACGCAACACGGCGCGCAAGCCCGGCAATATCGCCGAGTGGGTGCAACGCTTCGGCGCCGCCTACGAGTGCATGCTGGTGCTCGACGCCGACAGCCTGATGAGCGGCGAGGCCATCGTCGGCATGGCCTCGATCATGGAACAGCGTCCATCGGTCGGCCTGCTGCAGACGGTGCCGATGATCACGCATGCACGCACGCTGTTCCAGCGCTGGATGCAATTCGCCAGCGAGGCCTACGGGCCGATCGCCACCGCCGGGTTGCTGTGGTGGTCCGGGTCGGAAGCCAATTTCTGGGGACACAACGCGATCGTGCGCACGCGCGCCTTCGCGCAGAGCTGCGGGCTGCCCGAGCTGCCGGGCAAGCCCCCGTTCGGCGGCCATATCCAGAGCCACGACATGGTCGAGTCGGCCTTGCTGCGCCGCCGAGGCTGGGCCGTGCACATGGTGATGATCGACGGCAGCTACGAGGAATTCCCGCCGACCGTCGTCGACCACGCGATGCGCGACCGCCGCTGGATGCAGGGCAACGTGCAACACCTGCGCCTGCTCGACATTTCCGGGCTGCATTGGGCCAGCCGCCTGCATCTGGTGCTCGGCGCTTCGGCCTACCTGACGTCGCCGGGCTGGCTGCTGCTGTTGCTGACCAGCGCGGCGCAGGTCTGCCTGTCGCATGACATCGCCGTGGTCGGCATGACCTCGCCCGGCGTGCTGTGGCTGACCCTGCTGCTGCTGTTCGGACCGAAGCTGATGGCCACGATCTGGCTGCTTTCCTCAACTGAGCGCCGGAAGGAATTCGGCGGCGCGGCGGCGGTGCTGCGCTCGGTCGCACTCGATATTCCGCTGGCGGTGCTGATGGCTCCGGTGACGATGGTCACGCAGACCAAGGCGCTGGCGGCGATGGCGCTGGGCAAGCCGTCGGGCTGGCCAACGCAGGTGCGCGAGGCGCGCCGCATCCCGGTGCGCGCGATCCTGCCGTCGCTGCGCGCGCATCTGGCGCTGGGCGTGGGCTTCGCCGCGCTTGCCTGGGTCAATACGACGATGGCGCTGTGGTTCCTGCCGATCACACTGGGCTTGCTGAGCGCCCCATGGCTGATCAGCCTGACCTCGAGCGAAGCACTCGGTGAGCGCGCGCGCGCCTGGGGCTTCTTCCGCGTACCGGCGCCGCGGCTGGACGACGGCGCGCCCGGCCGCGCCGACCCGCCGGTGCCAGGCGAGGCAGGCAGTACCCCGTGACGCTCTGGCACCGATGACTTGTGCAGCGCACGAAATCGGTGTATAGTTTCACTCTTCCAGACGCGGGGTGGAGCAGCCTGGTAGCTCGTCGGGCTCATAACCCGAAGGTCGCTGGTTCAAATCCGGCCCCCGCAACCAGATCCAACAAAAAAGCCAGACACTGAAAAGTGCCTGGCTTTTTTGTTTTCCGAAGTCGCTACCTTTCTGAAACAAGGCAGCGGGGAGTTCAGTTCCTCAGCCAGTTCTCCAGCGGCAGGCCCAAGGTGATCGCCCGGGCGCCCGGTAACCCTTGAACCCCCATCTATCGACCGACGCGTGCGGCAAGCTCCGGCGAGTACCGTTCACCCTTTGCGGCGGTGCCCGAGAGAGCTCGTTCGATATGCCGGATCGCGAATGGCGCGTCCACGCTCATGGTTCCAGTCACGAAGCCGATGCCGATCTCTTCCAGCAGTGGAAGAACGTCGTGCTCCGGTTCGCGAAATCACAGCGAGTATTCGCTCTGCAACACCGCGACTGGCTGCACCGCGTGGGCTCGGCGGATCGAACCGTCTCCGGCCTCCGACAGCCCGACGTGCAGAACCTTGCCTTCCTGGATCAGGTCCTTGACCGTACCGGCCACGTCTTCCATCGGCACCGACGTATCCTCGCGGTGCTGGTAGAACAGGTCGATGCGGTCGGTGCGCAGCCGCTTCAGCGATGCTTCGCACAAGGCGCGAATGCGCTCCGGCCGACTGTCCTGCCCCTTGCCGGGATCCCCGTCGCGGAAGCCGAACTTGGTCGCGATCACGACCTGATCGCGCACCGGCGCCAAGGCTTCGCCGACCAGTTCCTCATGGGTGAACGGACCGTACGCCTCGGCCGTGTCGAACAAGGTGACGCCACGGTCGAAGGCGGCGCGGATCAAGCCGCTGGCATCGGGCTTGTCGAGTGCTGTGCCATAGCCGAAGTTCAGTCCCATGCAGCCGAAGCCGAGCGCCGAGACCCGTAGCCCGGATGCGCCCAGGTCACGCAGGGGAAGTGCTTGCGTCATGTTGTCCTCCAGGTCGGTCATACGTCGAGGCGGCGCTCGCTCATCCACTTGACGATGGCCGGGTCGCGATGGGAGAAGAAACTGCTCGTCCCCGTCTCCAGCGTCGCGATGCCGGCCAGATCCGCGTCGTCGAGTTCGAAGTCGAAGACGTTCAGGTTCTCCACCATGCGCTCCTTGCGCACCGTCTTGGCCAGCGCAACGATATTGCGCTGGACCAGCCAGCGCAGCACGACCTGGCCGACGGTCTTGCCATGCTTCGCGGCGATCGCCACCAGCGTCTCGTTGGTGAACAGATGATTGCGCCCCTCGGCGAACGGCGCCCAGGCTTCGGGTTGCACGCCGAGTTCGCGCATGAACGCCACGCTCTCGTCCTGCTGGTGGAAGGGGTTCACCTCGATCTGGTTCAACGCTGGCGCGATCTCGTTGAAGCCCTTGATGTCCATCAGGCGATCGGGGTGAAAATTGCTGACGCCTATGGCGCGCAGCTTGCCCGCCTTGTGCGCCTGCTCCATCGCCCGCCAGGAGCCGTGCACGTCGGCGAACGGCTGGTGAATCAGGTAAAGGTCGAGATAGTCGAGCTGCAGGCGTTGCAGCGACTTGTCGATGGCCGCAAGCGTGCGCTCGTAGCCCGTGTCCTGCACCCACAGCTTGGTGGTGACGAACAGCGCTTCGCGCGGAACGCCGCAGGCACGAAGTGCGCGACCGACCGCCTCTTCGTTCATGTACGAGGCCGCCGTATCGATCAGGCGGTAGCCTGCGTCGATCGCGTCGATGACGCTGCGTTCGCACTCCTTCGCATCGGCGACCTGGAAGACACCGAAGCCCAGAATGGGCATTTGCACGCCGTTGTTCAGTGTGACCTGTTGCATGGATTCCTTCTTCCTTGAGGCCGACCGCGGTTGGTCTCGGATTGCGGCCATGAACTGAAGTCTAGGAATCGCATTGGCAGTTGAATAGCGCCTAACCACTTGAATGATTGGCAAGTCATTCATGACAATAGGTCGCGGGAGGGCATCATGGCCATCAACGAACTGCGATCGATTTCCATCTTCGCCAGCGCCGTGGAGCTGGGCAGCCTGCGCAAGGCAGCGGCGGC
>JAKAHP010000017.1 GCA_021825505.1 Pseudomonadota bacterium | reverse complement strand
CGGCCTGGCGCGCGCCGCGAAGTGCCTGCCGGCGCGGCGAATGTAGTAAGGTGGGGGCGCGCCGCGATCCTCGCGCGGCGCCAGCCCCCTGCCATGTCGATCTCCTGCTCGCGGCGTTTGCGCCGTCCCCTGTTCACGTCCGCGCTGCTGGTCGCGCTGCTCGCCGCCGGCGCCGCGCGCGCGGCCACGCTCGAGCAGGCGGACGCGGCGTTGCGCGCCGGCGACACGGTGGGCGCCGACCGCGCCATCGCGCAGGTGCTGGCGGCGCAGCCGGACTCGGCGCGCGCGCACTACCTGGACGCACGCCTGCTCGCGGCGGAAGGCAAGTGGCCGCTGGCCGAGGACGAACTGCAGCGCGCGCGTCGCCTCGATCCGTCGCTCGACTTCGCCCCGGCCGCGCAGGTGCAGGCGCTGGCCGATCAGGTGATCCAGCATCGCTGGAAGAACCCGGGGGGGCTGGCCGGCTACGGCCAGGCCGCGCTGGCGGCGCTGTTCGTCGGTGTCTCGGGCTACCTGATTTTCGGCGTGTTGCGCGGTCGGCGCCGGCCGCCGAAGGCCTGATCGGGCGCGCCGCGCCCACAGCGCGCGCTGAAAGATACGCAAACAGAAATGGCGGCTTCTGCTGCGAAAGCGGTTTTCGACGTGGTGGTCATCGGTGGCGGCCCAGCAGGCGCGACCACCGCGACCTTGCTGGCGCAGCGCGGATTCAGCGTCGCGGTGCTGGAGAAGGATCGTCATCCGCGCTTTCACATTGGCGAATCGCTGTTGCCGGCCAATCTCGCGCTGCTCGATACGCTCGGCGTCGGCGAGCAGGTGCGGGTGATCGGCATGCCCAAATGGGGGGCCGAGTTCGTCTCGCCGTGGCACGCGAACAAGAGCCAGACCTTTGAATTCGCCGAGGCCTGGGACAAGTCGATGCCGATGGCCTATCAGGTGCGCCGCTCGGAGTTCGATCAGATCCTGTTGCGCAACGCCGCCGTGAAGGGCGCCACGGTGGTCGAAGGCTGCACGGTGCGCGACGTGCAGTTCAACCCGGGTGGCGACGGCGCGACGATCGCCGCCGAGCACGACGACGGCAACCGTTCGAGCTGGCAGGCGCGCTATGTGGTCGACGCGTCCGGACGCGACACGTTTCTGGGCGGCCGCTTCAAGGCCAAGCATCGCAATCCGAAACACAACAGCGCGTCGATGTTCGCGCACTTCCGCGGCGCGACGCGCGGCGAAGGCAAGGCCGCCGGCAATATCACCATTTTCTGGTTCGACCATGGCTGGTTCTGGTTCATCCCGCTGGCCGATGGAACCACCAGCGTCGGCGCTGTGGCGTGGCCGTATTACTTCAAGACGCGGCAAAAGCCGCTCGCGGACTTCTTCGCCGACACCATCGCGCAATCGCCCGAGCTGTCGGCGCGCCTGCAGCACGCCACGCGTGTGACCGACGTCGAGGCGACCGGCAATTTCTCCTACACCTGCGATCGCACCCACGGCCCGGGGTATCTGATGATCGGCGACGCCTACGCGTTCATCGATCCGGTGTTCTCGTCCGGGGTGATGCTGGCCATGCAGGGCGCGTTCGCCGCCGCCGACGCGCTGACGACGAGCCTGCGCGATCCCAAGGCCGAAGCGAAGGCCATGGCGGCATTCGATCGCGCGATGCGCCACGGACCGCGCGAGTTCTCGTGGTTCATCTATCGAGTCAACCACCCGACGATGCGCGACCTGTTCATGGCGCCGCGCAACATCTTCCGCGTCAAGGAGGCCTTGCTCTCGGTGCTGGCCGGCGACATTTTCGGCACCACGCCGATCTGGGGTTCGGTGCGCGTGCTCAAGGCGATCTTCTACATCTCGGCACTGCGGCGGCTCGGTCGCTCGCTGAAGGCGAGGGCGCTGCGCAAGCGACAGATCCACCCCGAGACGCTTCCCGACGGTGTGGGCAGTTGATGGGGCAGGCGCTGCAGGTGCGGTTCATGGCGCTGGACGACGTTCTGGCGCGTCGCGGCGACTGGGTTGAGCGTGTCCTCGGTGTGACGGTTTTCGGCGCCGACGCGGCGCCGCAGGCCTTGTGCGCGCAGGGCGTGCCGGTGGTGCTGGTGCAGGCGCCTGTCGCCGGCGCGCGCCAGCCCGCCTGCGAGGTCTGGCTGGCGGACCACGCGGTGCGCAGCGGCCGCAGCGCACGGGCGCGCTGGCGTGCCACCGAATCCTTGATGTTCGTCGCTCCGGACATCGACCCGGATGCCGCGCTCGAGGCGGGCGCCGAAGCTGCCTATACGGCGTTGTTCGACGCAGTCGAGGCGGCAGGCTATCCGCATCTGCTGCGCGTGTGGAACCATATCGGCGACATCAATGGCGAGGACGCAGGCCTGGAGCGCTACCGTCGCTTCAACATCGGTCGACAGCAGGCGTTTCTGGCACGGCGTCGCCAGGTGGCGGGTGCCGGCGTGCCGGCGGCCAGCGCGCTCGGCGCGCGCGCCGATGCGCCGTTGTGCGTTTATGCGCTGGCGGCGCGCGCGGCGCCGCGCGGCGTCGAGAATCCACGCCAGATCAGCGCCTACCACTACCCGGCCGACTACGGCCCGCGCGCACCGACCTTTTCGCGCGCAAACCTGCTCGGCGGCGACGCTCCGATCCTGTTCGTTTCCGGTACCGCGAGCATCGTGGGGCATCAATCGCTGCATCCCGGCGACGTGCGCGAGCAAACGCGGGAAACGCTGCGCAACATCGCGGCGCTGCTCGAAGTCGGGCGTGCCGAACACGGCGCGCGCTTCGCGCTGGCCGATCTGCAGTTCAAGGTCTACCTGCGCGACGCCGCACATCGCGACGCCGTGCACGAGGAACTCGCAGGCGTGATCGGTGCGGCTCCCGACGCCCTGTTCCTGCAGGCCGATATCTGCAGGCAGGAACTGCTGGTGGAAATCGAAGCGGTCGCAGTGCCCAAGCGGGAGCGCGCATGAGCCGACTGACCCGGCCGTGCCCGGCCTACGTCGCGCATGGCGGCTACAGCGGCAGCCAGCTCACGCTGGCGCTGAGCCAGCGCTTTGCCCGGTACTGGGTCGGTGGCTTCGCGCGGGTGGACAATCTGCACCGGGCGGTTTTCGCCGACAGCCCGCTGGTGCAGCGCCAGACCAACGTTTCGGTGGGCATCGGCATGGCCTGGATTCTGGGCGTATCCACGCGGATGGTGGACAGCGATGAATGACAACGTGTTGCACGGCCCGTGCGCCGTCGCCGCCTGGGCGCGCGGCCTCTGGGATGGCGCGCGCACCTATTTCGGGCTGATGCTGCTCGGCCTGATGGGGCTGCTGTGGACGGTGTTCGCGGTGCCGCTGTACCACCTGCTGCCCAGGCGTGCCGGCCTGCGCGTCGGACGCTGGCTGATTCACTGGGGTTTCCGGTCGTATCTGCGGGTGCTGCGGCTGATCGGCGCATGCCGTTTCGACCTCTCCGCGCTCGACGCCCTGCGCGGCCAGGGCCCGTTGATCGTGGCGCCGAACCACCCGTCGCTGATCGACGCGGTGCTGATCATTTCACGCCTTCCGGGTCTGGCCTGCATCATGAAGTCGAGCATCGTCGACCATCCGTCGCTCGGCGCGGGCGCGCGCCTGGCGCGCTACATTCGCAACGACGACTTGCGTGGCATGATCCACCGCGCCGTGGCCGATCTGCGCGCAGGACACCAGCTGCTGCTGTTTCCGGAGGGCACGCGCAGCAGCGCCGTGCCGATCGGTCCGGTCAAGGGCAGCGTCGGGCTCATCGCCAGACAGGCGGGCGTTCCGGTGCAGACGGTGCTCATCGAGACCGATTCGCCCTTCCTCAGCAAGGGCTGGGCATGGCGCGCGCGTCCACGCCTGCCGATCACGTATCGCGTGCGCCTGGGCCGGCGCTTCGATCCGCCGGCATCGTCGCAGGAGCTGGTCGCCGAGCTCGACGCCTATTTCCGCGACGCGCTGCGCGACGCCATGCTGCCGGTGCCGTTTGCCGCCGAGGCCTCTCATGACGATTGAAGCCAATCCCCCGACCACGCCCAGCCCCAGCGCCACCCACCTGGTGCTGATTCCCAGCTACAACCCGGGCCCCGTCGTGTACCGCACGGTGCGCGCGGCGCGCGCCGTCTGGGCTCCGGTATGGGTGGTGGTCGACGGCAGCGACGATGCGACCGACGCGGGCCTGCGCGAGATGGCGGCGGCCGACCCGCAGTTGCGCGTCATCGTGCTGCCGCACAACCAGGGCAAGGGCGCGGCGGTGCTGGTCGGCGTCGAGGCGGCGCTGGCCGCCGGATTCAGCCACGCGCTGACGATGGACTCCGACGGACAGCATCCGGCCGACCAGATCGCCGCCTTCATGGCCGCGTCGCAGCGCCGGCCCGCGGCGATGATTCTGGGCAAACCGGTATTCGAAAGCGATGCCCCGGCACTGCGTGTGCAAGGGCGCAAGGTGTCCAATGCCTGGGCCAATCTGGAGACCCTGGGGGCGGGCATCGGCGATTCGCTGTACGGTTTCCGCGTCTATCCGCTGGCCGCGCTGCGCGCCGTGATGCGCGGCCAGCGCTGGATGCGCCGCTTCGATTTCGACCCGGAAGCTGTGGTGCGACTGAGCTGGGCCGGCGTGGTCGCGGTCAATCTGCCGGCGCCGGTGCGCTATCTGCGCGCCGAGGACGGCGGCGTGTCCCACTTCAGGTACCTGCGCGACAACACGCTGCTGACGTGGATGCACACGCGCCTGTTCCTCGGCTTCGTGGCACGGCTGCCGATGCTGCTGTGGCGCCGCTTCAGATCATCCCGCCGTTGATCGAGATGACCTGCCCGCTGATGTAGCCGGCCCGCTCCGACGCCAGGAAGGCCACCAGGTCGGCGACTTCCTCGGGGCGGCCGGCGCGCTGCATCGGCACCATACGGGCAATCGCCTGCGCGTCGAAGGTCCCGTCGCTCATCGGCGTGTCGATGATGCCGGGCGCCACAGCATTCACCGTGATGCCGCGGCTGGCCACTTCCAGCGCGAGCGACTTGGTGGCGGCATGCAGGGCGCCCTTGGCTGCCGCGTAGTTCACCTGCCCGCGGTTGCCGGCGACGGCCGCCACCGAGGTGATGTTGATGACGCGCCCCCAGCGCGTGCGGATCATCGGCAGCATCAGCGGTTGGGTGACGCGATAGAAGCCGTTGAGCGAAACGTCGAGCACGCGGTCCCACTGCTCCGGGCGCATGCCGGGGAACACCGCATCGTCGTGGATCCCGGCGTTGTTGACCAGCACCTGGATCGGCCCCTGCTCGAGCAGGGTCGCGAGGGCCTGTGCGGTGGCGTCGGCGTCGCACAGGTCGAAGGCCACGGCGGATGCCGCATGTCCGCGCGCGCGCAACTTCCCGGCCAGAGCCTCGGCCTGTTCGAGTCGCCGGTTGGCGTGCACCGTCACGTGCAGGCCGGCGGCGGCCAGCGCCGTGCAGATGGCGGCGCCGATGCCGCCGCTGCCCCCGGTGACGAGGGCACGGCGCGACGCGGGCGCGGGCTGGGGCGGGGCGATGGTGCGGTTCATGCGGGGGTGCCGGCGGATGGGGTGGGGGCGCTGTCCAGCTTCACCGAGGCGCGCCCGTCGAGCAGCAGGCGCGCGCCCGCGCTCACGCTGAAGCTGTACAGCAGCAAGTCTTCGCTCGAGCCCAGGCGCTGGGCACGCACCTGCAGCGTCTCGTCCACGTCGTCCAGGCGCGTCACGTGCAGCGTGACGCCGCGCATGCTGACCAGCATGCCGGGCACGGCGATACGCGCAGCGTCCGTGCCGGCCTGCAGCGCGCCGTGCACCGCCATGGCCTGTGCCGCGTATTCGATGCCGCAAACCGCGCCGAGGCGGCCGAACTGGCGCAGCGGATGGTCGGGCCGGCGATGGCTGTCGGCGCTGCACAGCACGTGGCTCGCATCCCAGGCCACGACCCGATCGAGCAGGCACATGCGGCCGGCGTGGGGTATGTGCGCAGCGATCCAGGCATGATCGCGCGTCGGCGCCGTCTCGTTCAGCATGGCGTGAACGAAAGGGCGAGTCGCTGCGGGCCCGGCATGTGATCGACCACCACCGTTCCGGCGCTGGCGGTGGCCACGCGCTGCAGCAGGCCCAGGGCGCGCGCGGCGGGAATCGCGCGGCGCAGCGCCTCCAGCTCCGGATCATCCACCGCATCGGCCGCGGCCTCGGTGAACGGAGTCTGCACGTCGAGTTCGATGCGGCCCAGGCTCGTGGCACCCGCGCGCGCGCACAGCAGCAGCGCGACCGCGAAGTTGTCCGGGATCGGACGTACCGCGCGCAGCGGTTCCGGGTACTCGGTGTCGTGCACCAGCAGCAGCACGTCGTCGCCGGTGAGCGCGACCTCCGTCAGCGCCTCCAGCAGCGCCGCGGCGAAGCTGCCATCGTGCGGCGCCGACAGCACCGCCGATGGCGCCATCGAGTGCGTCGCGATGCCCCAGTAGCCCGACGCTGCGTTGTGCACCGAATTGTGGAAGCGGGTCGGCGACAGCAGCCGGTCGTCGGACGCCAGTGTTTCGCAGATGGCGTGGCAATTGGCGCAGTCCCCGCCCGAGGCGGCGAACACGGTGCGCAGGTCGTCGGCGCGCCGGCCGGCCATCGCCAGCGCCTCCATGCCGGCGGCCAGCGTGAGCTTGATCGCCGCGGTGGCACGGCGGCGCTCGGCCGGCGGCAGCGCTTGCGGGGCGGGCAGCACGGTGCGCGCCGCGCCATAGGCTTGCGCGCCGCGCAGCACCGCTGCGGTGCTCGGCCAGTCCGGCAGGCCCGGGCCGAGCAGGCCGATGCCGTCGAGGCTGGCGCCGATGCGTCGGGGTGTCTGGCTCATCGCGCTTCGCTCCAGGCGTCGGCGCGGCCCAGCACCAGGCTGCAGTTGGTGCCGCCGAAGCCGAAGGAGTTGCTGAGCACGCGGCGCACGCTGGCCGCGCGCGGCGTGATGCGGTAGTCGAGGCCGTCGGCGCCGGCGATGGCGGGATCGAGCGTCGCGGTGCCCGGGCTGCCCGGGATGAGGCCGTCGCGCAAGGCCAGCAGGCTGATCACCGCTTCGATGCCGCCGGCGGCACCCAGCGTGTGGCCGGTCGCGCCCTTGGTCGAGCTGCAGGCGGTGGCGGCACCGAACAGGGCGCCGACCGCACGTCCTTCGGCCGCGTCGTTGCTCGGCGTCGCGGTGCCGTGCAGGTTGATGTAGTCGATCTGCTCGGGGCGCAGGCCGGCCTGCGCCAGCGCGGCCTGCATCGCCAGCCGCGCGCCCAGACCCTCGGGGTGGGGCGACGACATGTGATAGGCGTCGCTCGATTCGCCCGCGCCCAGCAGCAGCACGTCGTCGGGCGCGGGTGCCGCGGGCAGGCGCTCGAGCAGCACGAAGGCGGCCGCCTCACCGAGCGACAGGCCGTTGCGCGCGGCGTCGAACGGACGGCAGGGCGTCGTCGAGAGCAACTCCAGCGAGTTGAAGCCGTACAGCGTCGTCAGGCACAGGCTGTCGACACCGCCGACCACGGCGCAGTCGATCAGGCCCACGGCCATCATGCGCTGGGCGCTGGCAAACACCTTGGCGCTGGACGAGCAGGCCGACGAGGTGACGCTGACCGGGCCGCGCAGCCCCAGGCGCGCGCGCAGGAACGCGGCCAGCGACGCCGCGCTGTGCGAGCCGGCGTAGTTGAAATCCGGCGGCAGCGCGCCATGCGCATCGCGCGCGCGATAGGCCCGCTCGGTCTGCAGGATGCCCGAGGTGCTGGTGCCGACGAACAGCCCGACGCGCGTCGCGCCGTGGCGCGCGATCGCGTCCGCCACCGCGGCGGCGAAATCGTCCTGGCGCAGCGCGAGTTCGGCCAGGCGATTGTTGCGGCAATCGAAGGCGTGCAAGGTCTCGGGCAGCTCGACCGCGTCGACGCCGGGCACGGCGCCGATCCAGGTCGGCAGATCGACGATGTCGAAATCGCAGGGGGCGAGCCCGCAGCGGTTGGCGTGCAGCGCGGCCCGCTGCGCGGCCAGGCCGGCGCCGAGGCAACTCGTCGCGGTGGCGGCGCGCAGGTGCAGCGGCGCTGAGGAGCATGGAGTGACGGACATGATGGCAGCTACTGTATCGAAGCTGCGGGCAGGGCTGCGCGCGGCAGTGCCACCGCGCGCAGCCCGCGTGCGCGCAAGACCGCGAGCAGTTCGGGCAGCACCTGCAGCACGACCGCCCGGCCTTGCGCCGTGCGCGCCGCGTGGCCGTCGTGCAGCAGCAGGATGTCGCCGGCGGCAAGACCCGGCGTCAGCCGGCGCAACACGCGCTGCGCATCGCCGTCGCGCGTATCGAAGCCGCGCCGGGTCCAGGTCGCGAGCTGAAGGCCGGCGGCGCCGAGCTCGGGCCACAGAAACGGATTGCGAAAGCCCGCGGGGGCGCGGAAATAGCTCGGTGCCACGCCGGTGGCCGCGGCGATGCTGTGTTGGCTGGCGCTCAATTCGGCGCGGTAGGCGCGCGGCCCGAGCAGGGCGAAATGGTGCCGGTGGTGCTGCGAGTGGTTTTCCACCATGTGGCCGCGGCTCACGATTTCGCGCGCCAGCGCGGGGTGCCGCTCAACCTGCGTCCCGATGCAGAAGAAGCTGGCCTGCGCGCCGTGCGCGTCGAGCACGTCGAGCACGGCAGGCGTGACTTCGGGGTCGGGTCCGTCGTCGAGGGTGAGCGCGACCTCGCCGTGCAGCGCCTCGCCGGCTGGGAGTCGCACCAGGTTGGGGCCGAGCAGCCGGGTGCGTGGCTGCAGCGTCAGCGCGGTGATCACCCCATGGCTGAGGGCCGCGGCGCCGAGCGCCCACGGCCACGCCGACGGCGCCGCCAGCGTCGTGGCCAGCGCGGCCGCATGCACCGCGCCGACGCTGCGCATGCCGGGCGGCCAGCGCGACCCGGTCATCGGCGTGGGTGCGTGGGGATCGCGGGCGTGCTGCGGCATCGCGCGCTCAGGCTGCTGCGCCCGTGGACGCGGGTGCCGACCAGACGGCCGAGAACACCAGCGCGAGCCAGGCGCCGGGGCCGACCGTGGCGCCCAGCGCGGTCAGCACCGGGACGCCCGCCAGCAACAGCGGCCCGAAACCGGCGACCGCGGTCAGGTTGGCGAACACCAGCGAGGCCAGCGTGCGCGGCGCGATGCCGCCCTGACTCGCGCCGCGGTCGAAGAACAGCGCGTAGTTGGAGCCGACCGCGATGACCAGCATCATGCCGATCAGGTGCAGCAGATTGAGCTGGACTCCGCCCAGCACGAGTCCGGCGCTGACGACGAGCACCGCGGCCAGCAGCGGCGCGAGCACTCGCGCCACCCGGCGCAGCGAGCGCAGTGCCAGCAGCAGCAAGGCCGCCATGCCGGCGACGCCGGCCAGCGACAGCCAGGTCGCGGTGCGACGATAGCCCTGGTAGAGCTGGTTGCCGGTCGCGCCCAGGTCGACGAAGGTGCCGTTGCTGCCCTGCAGTGCGGCCACCACGCGCTTCGCGTCGACCGTGCCCTGCGCCGTGGCGCGCAGCGGCAGCAGCGCCGACCAGTGACCGTCGGCGCCGTGCACCAGCATGCCGTCGAGCGCCAGCGCCAGCGACGTGTGCGCAAAGTCCGCACGCGTCAGCGGGGGCGCGCTGCGCGCGGCCTGCACATCGTGGACAAAGGGCGCGAACACGCCCGGGCGCACCGGCAGTCCGGCCACCGCCGTCGCGAGGTTCGCCGTCAGCGTGGCAGCGTCGGGCAGCAGGGCCTGGCGCGCGCGCTGGGTGTGCGCGCTCGGCAGATAGCGCGCCGGGCTGTCGAAGCCGCCGATGGCGCCGGCGCGTGCCAGGGCCGTCAGGCGCGGGGCCAGCGCCTCGGCCTTGCGCAGCACGTCTTCCTGGGACGCACCGACCACCACCACCAGGTCGCCGGAGTCGGGCGCGCCGATCTGCCGGCGCAGCTGCGCGTCGGTGTCGAGCATGTGCTGCGGCATCGGCCCGAGCGCGGACAGGCGATCGTTCCACAAGTGATGGCGCTGCGCCACGAGCACCGCCGTCGAGGCCAGCACCAGCCCCAGCAGCGCGTAGCGCAGGCGGCGCAGGCCGCGCACGACGCGCAGCAGGCGCTCGCCGACCGGGCTCAGGTCGCGCACCTGGAAGCGCTCCGGCAGCAGGCCCGGCAGCACGAAGCGCGTGACCAGTGCCGCGGTGACCAGGCCGGCGATGGAGTAGGCGCCGATTTGCGCCAGGCCCGGGAAATCCGACAGCAGCAAGCTGGCGAAACCGATCACCGAGGTCAGCATGCCCAGGCGCACGGTCGGCCAGAAGCGGTCCAGCCAGGCACGTGGGTCGGCGTCGGCGCGGGCCCCGGACTGCACGAACAGATAGATCGAATAGTCCACCGCCTCGCCCATCAGCGTGGTGCCGAAGCCCAGCGTGATGCCTTGCACGACGCCGTAGGCCAGGCTGACCGCCGCGGTCGCCACCAGCACGCCGCTTGCCACCGGCAACATGCCCAGCACCAGCACCGGCACCGAGCGGTAGACGAGCAGCAGCAGCAGCGCGATGATGAGCGTCGCGCCGATCAGGCTGACCCGCGTGACCGCGCTCTTGATGGTGCTGCGCGACTGCACCGCGAACACGGCCGGACCGCTGACGACAAGGCGTGCCTGACGCGCCGCGGGGCCGGCGCTGTCGCGCGCCTGCTCGAAGGCGGCGTGCAGCGCCTGCAGGGCGTGCTGCTGGGCATCGATGTCGGTGCCCGCGGCGCGCATGACGGCCAGCAGCAGCGCGCGTTTGCCGTCGGCCGAGGCCCAGGCGCCGTCGACCCTGTGCGGCTGGGTCGACGGCAGCGCGCGCCGGGCAAAATCCAGCGTGGCGCCGGTCGGATCGGTCGTGAACAGGTGCTTGAGCGCGCCGCCCATCGGCGACGCGAGTTGGTCGATGGCCGCGGCGATCGACGCATGCAGGCCCGGCGCGGTGAAGGTGGCCGGGGTGATGTCGGCCAGCTGGTAGCGATGGGCGAACACCAGCGCGTAGTCGCTGGCCGCATCGACCGGTTGCCCGTTGTTGACGGCGGCGAAGTCGGGCAGGCAGCGCAGTCGCGCGGCCATGCGTTGCGAGACCTGCGCGCGCGTCGCCGCATCGGCGCCGTCGATTCCCACCATCAGGATGCGCGACACCAGGCCCTCGCGCAACTGATCGACCAGCACGCGCTGCTGCGCATCGGGCGAGCGCGGCAGGAACGCCGACATGTCCGCCGAGAAGTGGGCGCGCGCGATCAGCAGCAAGGCTGCGGCGAGCGCGGCGAGCCAGAGCAGCGGCGCGATGATGCGCGGTCGTGTCACGGCGCGTGGATCTCGTGGACCGTCATCAGCGAGCGGTCGCCGTCGGCCTGCTCGATCACGATGCTGCGCACCGCGGCGCCGGAGCCGCTGATGTCGATTTCGCTCACGCGCGCGCGCGCCGCATCGAGGCGCGGCACCAGTTTGAGCGTCCACAGCCGTCGCTGGCCGCTGAAGCGGGTGGTGTAGGCGCGCTGCAAGCCCGCGATGTCGCCGTTCAAGGTGGCGCGGATGCCCTCGACCAGCGCCGCGACCTCGGGATGCTCGGCGAGGCTGAATTGACGCGACGTACCGTCGACATCGACGGTGACCTGCCCGCCGCGCACCACGACGCTCTGCGGCTTGGGCTTGAGCGTGCGGATTTCCAGGAAATCGGGCGCCGCGAAGCGCAGCGTGCCTGAGGACTCGATGGGGGCATACAGCATCGCCAGCGTCTTGGTTTCGACGAAGCGTGCGCGGCCCGCCTTGCGCGCGGCCAGCTCGTGCATCAGCGCCTGCAGGTCCCAGGGCGCCGCGCGCGCCGGCGCAAGCGCGGCGCCAAAGGCGACGGCGGCGATGAACACGAGGGCGCCGCGGCGGCCGCCGCGGCGCGGGAAGCAGGAGGGAAGACGCGCAGGCATGGCGGAGGGATCAGGACGCGGCGGCCGAGCTGCCGCGGCTTGCGCCCGCGTCCCAGAAATCGAAGAAGTTGAACCAGTTGTCCGGCGCGTCGTGGCAGAGCTGCTCGAGCCATTGCACGTAGCGATCGAGGCTGCGCTCGACGGCTCCGGCGCGCTGCGCGCGCGCGACCCCGGTCAGCTCGGGCAGCGGCTCGAAGGTGATCGTATAACGGTTGCCGCCGCGGTAGATGCCCGCCATGAGCAGCACCGGGCGCTTGAGCAGCGCCGCCATGCGCAGCGGCCCCAGCGGCCACGCGGCGTCGGCACCGAGAAACGGGCGCCGCGCGGTCGCATCGTCATGCACCGAGCGATCGGCGAGGATGCCCACCACGCCGCCGGCATCCAGCGCCTGGCTCACGCGCAGCATCGAATCCGGGCGCCCCAAGGCAATGATCTCGTGTTCGGCGGCCGGGTTGATGGCGTGCAGCGCCGCGTTGATCTTGCGCGCATTGTCCGGGTACATCAGCAGCGCGATCGACAGGCGTCCGCGCAGTCGTCCGGCGGCACGCAGCACCTCGAAGCTGCCGAAATGCGCGCCGATCAGCAGCGCACCGCGGCCCTGTTTCAAGGCCGCCTCGATGTGCTCGACGCCGCGCAGTTCGATGTCGAACAGATCGGCGCGATCGTTGAGCAGGAACACGCGGTCGTGGATCGTCGCGGCGAAGCTGTGGATGTGGCGAAAGCGTTCGCGCCAGCGCGGCGCACGGCCGAGCGCACGACTCAGGTAGGCGGCCGATGCGCGCCGCGCCTTCGGCGCGAACGCGAGGTAATAGGCGGCGATGCCCAGCAGCACCCACCGCGCCGGCCGCCGCCCCAGGCGAAGCGAGATCCAGACCATCACGCGCAGCATCAGGTCGTTGCCGCGCTCGCCGAATTGCGCCCAGGCCGCCCGCCGCGCGTGACTGCCGCGCGCGCCGCCTTCGACCGGCGTGCCGGAGCGGTCCGCGGAGCTCACGTCGACGTGAACGATGCGCTGGCCACCGCGCGCTCGCCCGCGCGCAACGTGAACCCCTGCCTGGGCTCGCCGGGCACGACCTGCAGGGTCAGCGCTTCGCCGGGCCGCACCACGCTGAGGAATTTGGCGTTGTCGATGCGCACCGGGGTCTGCGCGCCCATCGCATGCAGCGCCGCGTCCAGCAGCAGCACGCCCGGCACGATGGGGTTGCCGGGAAAGTGGCCTGCGAGCGCCGGGTGCTCCGGCGGGAAGGGGGCAAGCTCCGTCTCAGTCGTCATGCAGCTCGGCCTCGATCGAGTCGGCGCGCTCGGCGGCCAGCGCCGCGAGCGCGGCGCGCGGCAGCTTGCCCGTGGTGTTGCGCGGCAGCGCCTCGACCAGCACCAGCGGACGCGGCATGAAGGCCGGATCGATGCGCGCGCGCAGCGCCCGGCGCAGCGCGGCCGGCGACAGCCCGGGCGCCACGGCGAACGCCATCAGCCGCGTCACCGCATCGCCCGCGGCAGGGTCGGGCGCAAAGAAGGCGCCATCGAGCACGCCGGGCACGGCACACAACTGGTGGTTGAGGTGCGCGAGCGAACTGCGCTTGCCCGCGACATTGACCATGTCGGCGCTACGGCCGTGCAGCAGGAAATCCCCGCCGCCCAGGCGTTCGATGACGTCGTGGATCGGTGTCGGCGCGAGCAGATGGCCGCCCGAGGCGAGCGCCACGCCGTCACCGGTCGGTACGAGCTCGAGCTCGTCGAACAGGGTGAAGCACTCCGTGTGCGCCGTTCGGCGCGTGGCGATCTGCCCGGTCTCGGTCGAGCCGTAGATCTCGACGAGTGGCGCGCCCAGGCGCGCTTCGACCGCATGCGCCAGTTCGTCGGGCAGCGGCGCGGTGGCGCACAGCACCAGCGACAACGGCGGCACCGTCACCTCGGCCGCCAGCAGCGCGCGCAGGTGCACCGGAGTCGACACCAGCAGCCGCGGCGCCGGCACCCGGGCCAGCTCGGCGGCAATGTCGGCGGGGTAGAACGGGTGCCCGGCGCTGAGCGCGACGTCGCCGTGGAAGGCCATCAGCAGCGTCGACTCGAAGCCATACATGTGCTGGGCGGGAACCGTGCCCACCAGCGTGGTGCCGGGGGGCAGCGCCAGCCGCCGCTGTCCGGCGCGAATGCAGTGCACCAGCGATCCCCAGGTCTTGTCGTGGGGAACGGGCGAGCCGGTCGAGCCGGAGGTATAGACCCGTGCGACCACGCGCTCGACGTCGATTTCCGGCATTGCTCCCGGCGCGGCTGCGTGATCGGTCCCGCGTTCCGGATAGACCATTTGCGGCAGGTCCAGCTCGCATGCGCCGTCGACCAGGCAGAACAGGTCGGGGGCCGAAGCTCGCAGCTGGCATATCGTGTCCGCGGTGCGAGTCGCCGGCAGCAGATTGATCTTCCCGCGCAGCATCGCCGCAGCGAAACCCACCGCCACGTGGTAGCGGTCGGTGCAGGCGTTCAGCACATGGCGACTGGCCGGCATGGCGGCGGCGACGCGCGCCACGTCGGCCAGGAAAGTGTGCACCCGCACCGGCTCCCCATGACGCCACGCGAACACGGCGTCGGCGTCGCGGTGTGCGAGCAGCGCTATGCGTTCCATCACTCGGGGCTTCCGAGCGGGGGCGGGAGCGTGCCCAGTCCGTGGGGCAGCGCCGCGGCGGCCGGCGGCTTTCCCGTGGTGTACAGAAAATAAGCGCGAATCGCCCCGTAGGGGCCCGAGTGCGCCTCGCGCGGCAGCAGCCGTCGACGCACCAGATATTCGCCGGCGAACATCGCCACCACCAGCAGCGGCGTCCCGACGCTGGCGAACAGCGCCCACACCGACAGCGGTGCGAGCACGAACAGCGTGATCGAGCTCACCACCATGGCCGCGAAGAACAAGGTCCAGGCGATCGTCGCGCCGCGCGTATAGCGCAGCACCGACGCCGACATCGAGGTGTGCACCATCGACGCGAAACGTGTGATCAACGGCACCCGGCCGGTACGCAGCGTGCTCGCGAACATGACGCCGAGCAGGCTCAGGCTGCCGGCGTGTTCCGCCAAATACGCCCACTCGAAATGCGCGGCGACCAGGCTGCGCTCACGCCACAGCAACGCCAGCGCGAGCGCCGCCAGCGCGCCCAGCGCACGCCGCGCCGGGCTGCGCCAGATCAGCCACGCGCCGAGCAGCGTGATCGGGCCCCAGGCCAGGTATACGGCCAGTAGGCGCGACGGCGCATGCCGGGAGGCCCAATTGGAGACCACCGGGCAGGCGATGCACGCCAGCGTGAGCAGCGCCCGGCCGCCGATTCGACGCGGGTTCACGCCTTGCTGGGCATTTTCACGCGCGCCGCGAGTTGGCGCAGCGAGCTGAAGATGCGTTGATTGTCGGCGTCGTCGGCGCGCAGCTGCACGCCGTACTGTTTCGAAATCACCAGGGAAATTTCCAGGATGTCGATCGAGTCCAGGCCCAGGCCGTCGCCGTACAGCGGGGCGTCCGGGTCGATCTCGGCGGCCACGACATCCAGACCGAGGGTGTCGACGATCAGCGCGCCGAGTTCCTGCAGGAACGCCGGCTCAACTTGCGGCTGCGTTACAAGTTCTGTAGACATAAGACAACTAAATTACAAAAAAATGCCGACGCGATAACGGCGCGATCATACACGGGTGATCGGCCGCTGCCCCACGCGCGCGCTGGGCGCGCGGCGCGCGCCCGAGGCCACCGGGCCCGGCCCGCGGCAGGCGCTCCAGCGGGCGGGTTTCGCGCCTCTCGATGCCTGCTAGCATCAGTTCAGCACGGCGTTATTCCTTCGTTTTTTCCAAATGTTTTTTAGTGTCATAGATTAGCCGAACAAGCCGTGGTGGTTCATCGTGAATGAAAAGGTACGAGCATGCTGGAGCAAGTTATCCAAAAGCACTTGATCGACCGGGCCAAGGTCGATCCGGCCAGGTTCGACGATCCGGCGTTGACGGTGGCCGACCTCGGTCTGGATTCGCTCGGATTCGTGGAAATGCTGTTCGAAATCGAGGAGCGCTTCGGCTTCCAGCTCGCCGATCCGATGAAGTTCCAGCCCATGACGTTCCGCGACATGGTGCAGGCGCTGGAGACGGAGATCCGTGAACACCACGGCGGCCAACTGCCGGACCTGGGCGCGCTGAGCGTTCCGTCCACTTCCTGATGGGGGGCGTACTGGAGCATGCTGCAGCCCAGGCACAGCCGACACGCGTGCTGGTCACCGGCATGGGCATGTGGAGCCCGCTGGGGGTGGACGTGGCGAGCAGCTTCGACGCGGCATGTGCCGGGCGCAGCGCGATCCGGCGCGCGCCGGCCGAGATCAGCGCCGGCTTGCCGCACCTGCTGACGGCGCCCGCGGCGGCCGAGCCCGCGGCCCGGCTGGACGCGGCCGATGCCGGGCTCGACCGCGCCACGCAATTCGCCTATCTGGCGGCAACCCAGGCGCTGGAGCAGGCCGGCATCGCCCCGCAGTCCGACGGCGACGCGCGCTTCGGCGTGTTCGCGGGCATCGGCTTCGGCGGTGCGGCGTCGCTGGACGCGATGTTCACACGCTATTTCCATTTGCTGTTCGGCGACGAGGCGGGGCGCCCGCGTGCGACCGTCGTGCATCCGCTGACCGTCCCGCGGCTGATGGCCAATGCGTCGCACGCGCTGGTGTCGATGCGCTATGGTTTGCGCGGCATGGGCAATACCTACTCGGTGGCTTGCGCCTCCTCGGCGATCGCCGCGGGCGAGGCCTTGCGCGCCATCCAGCACGGCTACCTCGACGCCGCGGTGGTGATCGGCGCCGAAGCCATGCTCACGCCCGGGGCGATGGTGGCCTGGAACGCGCTGCGCGTGCTGGCCAAGCCCGACGCCGAGGACCCGGCCGCGAGCTGCCGCCCGTTCGACCGGCGCCGCAACGGTTTCGTGCTCGGTGAGGGGGCTGGTGCGCTGGTGCTGGAATCCGAGGCGCGCGCCCGCGCCCGCGGCGCACGCGCGCTGGCCGAGCTCGCCGGCTACGGCGCGAGTTGCGATGCGCAACATCTGACGGCGCCGTCGGTGCAAGGGCAGGTCGCGGCGATCCGGCAGGCGCTGGGGCACGCGCGACTGGACCCGCACGGAATCCATTACATCAACGCGCACGGCACCGCAACGCAGGCGGGCGACGTGGTCGAGGCCGAATCCATTGCCGAGGTGTTCGGCGCGGCCGGCGCCGGGCCAGCCGTGAGCTCGACCAAGGCAGTGCACGGCCACATGATCGGCGCCGGCGGGGCGGTGGAGCTGATCCTTTCGATCCAGGCCATGCGCACCGGAACGCTGCCGCCGACCGCCAACCTGGGCGACCCCGACCCGCGCTGCGCGGTGGACCTGGTGATGGGCGCGGCCCGAACCGGCCGCCGTGTCGACGCGGTGCTGTCGAACTCGTTCGCGTTCGGCGGCAGCAACGCCTGCCTGATCGCACGGCGCGCGGACGACATGCCGGCATGAACTCGGTGGTACGCCCGCTCGCACGGCGTGGGATCGGCGCCGCCGCCTGTCGCGTCGGACGTCGCGTGCTGGCGTACTTCTGGCTCAAGGCCATCGGCACGAGCGCGATCATGACGGTGTTCTTCATCGCCTATTTCCACCTGCTGCGCCATCCGGACGGACCGGTGACCGTGATGCCCTTGACGTGGATCGATCGCTGGATCGGATTTCAACCCTGGGCCTTGCCGATCTATCTGTCGCTGTGGTTCTACGTGTGCCTGCCGCCGACGCTGATGGTGTCGCGCGCGCAACTGGTGCGCTTCGGCGTCGGCATCAGTGCCGTGTGTCTGTTCGGCCTGGGCGTGTTCGCGCTGTGGCCGACGCAAGTGCCGTCGATGGCCGCGGACTACGCCCGCTACGCCGATTTCCGTCTGCTGCGCGGCGTCGATGCATCGGGCAACGCCTGCCCGTCGCTGCACGTGGCCTCGGCGGTGTTCGCCGCGCTGTGGTTGGATCGCATGCTGCCGCGCCTGGGGCGGGGCTGGCCGTACCGGGCGCTCAATGCGCTGTGGTGCGCGTTGATCGTGTACTCCACGATGGCGGTGAAGCAGCATGTGCTGCTCGACGCGCTCGGCGGCGCGGCGCTCGGCGCGTCCGGCGCGCTGCTGGCGCAAAGCCGCGGCGCACGCCGCGCCGGCGCCTGGCTGCACGGTGCGGTGAGAACGGCGCGAGGGATGGTGTGAACACCAAAGTCGATCGCGTGTATCCGATCACGCCAGATGTCGCCTCTGGCGGCGTCGCCAGCCGAAGTACGACAGGCCCCAGGCAAGCATGAAGGCGGCGACGATGACGAAGCCCAGGCGATCGAACGAAAACGCCGCGAGCGCGCGCGCCACGCCCCCGTGCAGGCCGAGCGCGCCGATCAGCACCTGCGCGATCTCCAGCGTGCCCAGCGCCAGCGCGACCGCGACCGACAGCGTGGTCGTCGTGAGGTTGTAGACCATGCGCCGCGCGGGGTTGGTCGATGCCCAGCCATAGGCGCGCGTCATCATTACGCCGTCGGCGGTATCCATCAAGGACATGCCCGCGGCGAACAGCAGGGGTAGCGCGAACACGCCCAGCGGCGGCAGGCGGCTCGCCGCTGCACCCCCGGTCAACGCGAGCAGGGCAACTTCCGATGCGGTGTCGAAGCCCAGCCCGAACAGCAGGCCGACCGGGTACATGTGCCAGCTGCGTCCGATCAGTGTGGTGGTGCGCGGCCCGAGCACGCGGTTGAGCAGCCCGCGCCGCGCCAGCAGCGCGTCGAGGTCGTGGTGGTGCGGGTGGTGGCGGCGCTGGCGCCAGATCTGCAGCATGTCGAGCAGAACCCGCAGGTTGAGCACGCCGACCAGCCACAGAAAGGCTCCCGAAACCAGGGTGCCGAGCACGGCGCCCACCGCGCGCAGTGCCGGCAGGTCGTGGCTGACGGTGCCGGCGATCCACGCCGCCAGCAAGGCCAGCACGAAGACCACGCTCGAGTGTCCCAGCGAGAAGAAGAAGCCGACGCCGACCGGTCGCTGCCCGCGCTGCAGCATCAAGCGCACGGTGTCGTCGATCGCGGCGATGTGGTCGGCGTCGAACGCGTGGCGCAGCCCGAACATATAGGCGGCCAACCCCAGTCCGAGCATCGCCGGGTGCGTTGGCGCGTCGAGCAGGCACAGGCCCCAGCCGGCCAGGTGCAGCAGCGCGACGGCGCTGCCGTAGCCGGCGATGGCGCGGCGATCGCTGCCGGACAGCGAAGCCGGTGATGCTCGGTGCCTGTCAATCGACGCATTCACGCTCGATCTCTCCTCCGGCGCTACGCCGGGCACGACCGTTCACGCAAGATTCGTGCTGATGCCGTGGGGCGGCGCGTTCGAGGGCACGCCCCCGCGGCGCGCCCCGCGATCGGAAAGTCGGCGCAGACACGAGCGACAAGCGCTCATCCACCGCGCGCCCATCGCCCACACCGGGCGCCCCCGGCAGCGCCCTCTGTCGCGGCAGGCCGCCAGCCGTTGGCACAGCCTTTGCGTGTGCACGGGTCGAGCACGACCACCAGACCATGCGCAGCGGGCTGGCGGCGCAGCGAAAGAACGAGGGCAAAGGGGAGACCATGACCGATACCGATGAAATCTTCGACACCGAGCGCTCGAGTCTCGTCGATCTGGAGCGAAGGCTGCAAATCCCGCGGCGGGAATTTCTCAAGCTGTGCTCGGCGATCGCCGCCACGCTGGGCCTGCCGGTCGGCGCCGAGGCCGCGGTGGCCAAGGCGGTCGAGACGGCGCAGCGCCCGGCGGTGATCTGGCTGCACTTCCAGGAATGTACCGGGTGCACCGAGACCCTGTTGCGTGCCGAGCACCCGACGCTGGAGAAGCTCATTCTCGACGTCATCTCGCTCGAATACCACGAGACGCTGATGGCGGCGGCGGGCAAGCAGGCCGAGGACGCGCGCTATGCGGCGATGCGCAAGTACAAGGGCAAATACCTGCTGGTGGTTGAAGGCGCCGTGCCCACGCACGACAACGGCATCTACTGCAAGGTGGGCGGGAAGACGCCGCAGCAGATGCTGGCCGAATGCGCCGCCGACGCCGCCGGCATCATCGCCATCGGGTCGTGCGCGTCGTGGGGCGGCATGCCGTCGACGATCTCGCCGCTGGCGCAGTCCAGTCCGACCGGCTCGACCGGCATCGCCTCGGTGCTCGGCAAGCCCGTGGTGACCATCCCGGGTTGCCCTCCCAACCCCTACAACTTCCTCAGCACGGTCGTGCACCTGCTGACGTTCAACCGGCTGCCCGACGCCGACGCGAAGGGCCGCCCGCTGTTCGCCTACGGGCGCCTGATCCACGAGAACTGCGAGCGCCGCGCCCACTTCGACGCCGGGCGCTTCGCGCTGGAGTTCGGCGACGAGGGCCATCGCAAGGGCTATTGCCTGTACAAGCTCGGCTGCAAGGGTCCGGAGACCTACAACAACTGTCCGACCATCGGCTTCGGCGACGCCGGCGAAATCAACTGGCCGGTCGGCTGTGGTCATCCCTGCATCGGCTGCAGCGAGCAGGGCGTGGGCTTCCAGACCGGCGTCTACGAGCTGTCCAAGCTGCGCTACATCCATCCGCCGGTCGGCTACCCCGGCATCCACGAGCGCCAGGGCAAGGGCGCATCGCTGGGCGCGCTGGCCGTTGTCGCCGCGGTCGGTGGCGGCTCCGCCGGCGCCGGCGCGATGCTGGCGCGCAACCTCGGGCGCGGGCGCGGTGACGCGCCACCTCCCACCGACGCCGCCCCGCCCGACGTGGGCGCCGCCGAGCGGCGCGACGAGCGGGAGTGATCATGGGCACGAGTCAGGTGAAACGCCGTCGCTTCCTCAAGAAGGCGCTCGCCGCGGGC
>JAKAHP010000254.1 GCA_021825505.1 Pseudomonadota bacterium | reverse complement strand
CGCCTCGACGCCACCGGGCTCGGCGCCGGCGGCCGCCGCGGCGGCGGGCGTCGCCGCGGCCGCGAGCACCCGACGCAGCGCGCGGTAGAGGAACAGGCCGAGGATCAGCGCGACCAGGTAGGGCGCGCCCTGGCGCAAGCTGCCCCACAACCAGGGCTGGCGCCACAAGGGAAGGGGCGGCGTGGCCTTGGCCGCGGCACCGGCGAAGGGCATGCTGACCACCGAGACCTGGTCGCCGCGCTGGCTGCTGTAGCCGATCGCGTTCTGCACCAATTGCTTGATCTGCGCCATCTGCTGCGCGCTCATCGGACGCGGCTTGGGCGCGCCGTCGGGCTGGTCGTTGATCAGCACCGACACCGACACCCGGCGCACCGCGCCGACCGCCTGTCGGGTCTGGCTGACGGTCTTGTCGAGGTCGAAGTTGTTCGTCGCCGAGCTGCTGCTCGAGGTCGGCGCCAGCGCCTTCAGGCTCGGTGTGATCTGCTGGAACTGCTGCGGCGTCAGCGGTGCCGACGCCGATCCGACCGCGAACGGCGCGGTGGCGCCGCCTGGCGGCTGGTTGGTCAGGGCGCGGGGTACGCCGGCCGGCAGCGTCGCGCTGCCGGTGCTGTTGTGCGTGCTGGTCTGCTGGCTCAGCAGATGGCTCTTGCCATAGGTCACCGAACTGGTTTCGGTGCGTCCGAAATCGAGGTCGGCCGACACCGCGACACGCACGCCGTCGCTGCCCACCAGCGGCGCCAGGATCGACTCGACCTGCTTGCGGTATTGCTGCTCGATCGCGTTGCGATAAGCCAGCTGGCCCGGCTCGATGCCGCTGTCACCGGCGTTCTGCGCGGTCAGCAGGTTGCCGTCCTGATCGACGACGGTGACGTCCTTGTCGCTCAGACCCGCGACCCCCGACGACACCAGGTGCACGATGCCCGCAACCTGCGCACCGCTGAGCACGCGTCCCGGGTAGAGTTTCAGCAGCACCGACGCGGTGGGGTGCTGCTGCTGGCTGACGAACACCGACGGCTTCGGTATCGCCAGATGCACGCTGGCCGACTGCACCGCCGCCATCGATTCGATGGTGCGCGCCAGCGACCCCTGCAGCGCGCGCTGGTAGTTGATCTGCTCGACGAACTGGCTGGTGCCCATCGGCTCGTTGTCGAGCACCTCGAATCCGACCCCGGCCCCCTTCGGCAAGCCGCCGGCGGCCAGCTTCATGCGCGTCGCGTAGACCTGGTCGGACGGCACCTCGATGACACTCCCCCCACCGGTGATCGTGTACGGCACGCCCTGCTTCTGCAGCTCGGCGATCACCGCGCCGCCGTCGGCCTGCGACAGGTTCGAGTACAGCACCTGGTAGTTCGGCTTGCCGCTCCACAGCAGCGTGGCGACGAACAGCGCGACCAGCGCGGCCAGGCCGGCGAGCAGGCCGACGCGCTGATTCATGCTCAGTCGGCGCCAGGCGGCCAGCGGCGCGCTCAACGCCGCGGACGGGGCTTGCTCGGTGGTGGCCATAAGCGGTCAGTGCGTATGCGGTTCAGGGCAGGCGCTCAGGCCTGGATGTTCATGATGTCCTGGTAAGCCGACACCAGCTTGTTGCGCACCTGCAGCGCGGCCTGGAACGACAGGCTGGCCTTCTGCCCGGCCAGCATCACGTCGCTCAGGCTCAGGCCAGGCTGGCCCGCCGCGAATGCCTGCTGCAGCGTGTCGGCGTGCCGCATCTGCTGGTTCACGCCGTCGAGCGCGGCCTGCAGCGTGCCGGCGAAACTCGACGGCGCCGCGGCGCTGGCGCTCGGGTCGGCCGGGGGCCGCGCCGACGCCTCGGCGGCGAGCGCACGCATCTGGCTGACCAGGTCCTGCATTCTCTGCACGTTCATTGCCGGCGGCTCCCCTTGCGCGCGCGTCGGGAATTCGACGCACGGTCACGGTCAAGCAATTCCCGTTCCAGTCACGACTCGCCGTCGTCGTCGTCAAGCGGCAAGCCGACTCCGGCTTCGCGCAGGCGTTGCAGCTTGTGGCGCAGCGTGCGCGGGCTGATGCCCAGGCGCTCGGCGGCGTCCTTGCGCGAGCCGCCGCTGTCGCGCAGCGCGTCGGCGATCAGCTGACGCTCGTTGTCGGCCAGTTCGGCGCCGAGTTCGCGCGGCGCCGCACGCGTGGCGACGGACACCGGCGCGCGCAGCGGCGGCGGCACCGGCGGCTGGAAGAACAGGTCGGCCACGCCGATGGTGCCGTGCTGCGCCAGGATCGCGGCGCGTTGCATCATGTTCTCGAGTTCACGCACATTGCCCGGCCACGCATAGTCGAGCAAGGCCGATTGCGCAGCGCCATCGAGCCGCGGCACCGGGTCGAGCCGGTACTGCTGGGCATGGCGCGCGAGCATGGCCTGGGCCAGCGGCACGATGTCCTCGCGGCGCTCGCGCAGCGCCGGAATGCGCAGCGGGAACACGCTGAGCCGGTAGTACAGGTCCTCGCGCAGAACGCCCTGCTGCACCGCCTGCTGCAGGTCGCGGTTGCTGGTGGCGACGATGCGCAGGTCCAGCGCGATGCGCTTCCTGCCGCCGACCCGTTCGATTTCGCGCTCCTGCAACACGCGCAGCAGCTTGGCCTGCAGCCCGGCCGCCATCTCGGTGACTTCGTCAAGCAGCAGCGTGCCGCCCTGTGCCTGTTCGAACTTGCCCGGCGCCGACTGCGACGCACCGGTGAAGGCACCGCGCTCGTAGCCGAACAGCGTGGCCTCGAGCAGGCTCTCGGGAATCGCCGCGCAGTTGATCGCGATGAAGGGGCCGGCCGCGCGCGGCGAGCTGCGATGCACGTAGCGCGAAACGACTTCCTTGCCGACCCCGCTTTCGCCCAGCAGCATGATGCCGACGTCGGTCTGGGCGGCACGCGCGGCCATCTCCAGCACGCGCAGCATCGCCGGCGACTGCGCGATCATGCCGTGCGCGGGCGCGTCGGCGCGCGCGACCACCTCGGTCATCGCCCCGCCCCCCGCTCGCCCCAGGCGTCAAAAACTTGACTCACCGTCGAATCCCCCGCAACCTGCGCGATCAAGATGGCGCGCCGCTGCGCTCATCCTCGCGCAACCCGTACTTGCGGATCTTCTCCACCAGCGTCGTGCGGCGCAGCCCGAGCTTGCCGGCGGCGTGCGCGATGACATGGTCGCTGGCGTCGAGCGCCTGTTCGATCAGCGAGCGCTCGATGCGCTCCAGATAGGCGCGCAGATCGATGCCCTGCGCCGGCAGCACCGGATCGGCAGGCTCGGCCACCAGCTGCATCAGATCGCGCAGTCCGTCGCCGTCGTCGCCGTCGTCGTCGGGCAGCGCTGCGACCGCGGCGTCCAGCGCCAGCGCGGCGTCGTCGCGCATCTTCACCGGCAGGTCGCACACGCCGACCACGCTGCCGGCGTGCATGATCACCAGGCGCTCCATCAGATTGTTGAGCTCGCGCACATTGCCCGGCCAACGGTAGCGCAGCAGCGCCGCGGCCACCCCCTCGCCCAGGCGCACGCGGCCCAGGCCGGCAGCGTCGAGCCGGCGCAGCGCGAGGTCGGCGAGCAACAGGATGTCCTCGCCGCGCTCGCGCAGCGGCGGGATCTGGATCGGCACGACGTTGAGCCGGTAATAGAGGTCTTCGCGGAAACGGCCGATCTCGATCTGCTGTTCGAGGTCGCGGTGGGTCGCCGCAACGATGCGCGCCGGAGCGTGCAGCGTCTCGGTGCCGCCGACGCGCTCGAAGGTGCGCTCCTGCAATACGCGCAGCAGCTTGACCTGCAAGGGCGGGCTCATTTCAGCGACTTCGTCGAGGAACAGCGTGCCGCGGCCGGCGAGTTCGAAGCGTCCCTTGCGCGCGCTTTGCGCGCCGGTGAACGCACCGCGCTCGTGTCCGAACAGCTCGCTTTCCATCAACTCGCCGGGGATCGCGCCGCAATTGACCGCGACGAAAGCGCGCGCGGCACGCGACGACCAGCCGTGCAGCAAGCGCGCGACGAGTTCCTTGCCGGTTCCTGACTCGCCTTGCAGCAACACCGTGCTGTCGGTGGCGGCGACGCGCCGCACCAGCGCGCGCAAGGCGGTCATCCCCGGACTGTCACCGACGAGTTCGGGCGCTGGGGCGTCCTGATCGATCTGAAGCGGGGCTACGGTCATTTACGGCTGATTTTCGCATCGGCGAGCGGAATTCACGCATTATTGATGCAACCGCTCGCAATACGCTCATGCTAGTTCACCGCGCGCCGGTTTCCGTGCCTGCAGCGGAAACTTGCCTCAGCCTGCGGGAATACGTCGCAAATAATTGTTGCTGCTCAACAACTTGCGCAGTCGTGGCTGCGCCGCACGCGCCGCCGCGGCGCTGCGGTACGGTCCGACGTAGAGCAGATCGAGGTGCTTCGGATGTTGCGGCGCCAGGCACGCGGCATGGCCATCGCGGCGCAGTCGCGCGCGCAGTTGCTCGAAGCGCGCGGTCTGCGCGAACGCGCCGACCTGCAGATACCAACCGTCGCGCCGGCACAACGCGCCGCGTGCGGCC
>JAKAHP010000253.1 GCA_021825505.1 Pseudomonadota bacterium | reverse complement strand
CCGCTGTCGGCGCAGGGGTCGGCGCCGACGCGGGCCTGGAAGCGGCGTGTGCGGCGGGCGCGGCACTGGCCGGCTTGCTGGCCGGCGCCGCGGGCTTCGAAGCTGAGCTCGCGGCCGGCGTCGAGGTCGGCCGCGAGGTCGGCAGCGACGCGATGGCCGAGCCCGGCGCCGTGGCCGGAGTCGGCAGCAGCGTCAGGCGCGCCGGGTCGAGTTGCTGCTGCAGCCGTTGCGGTTCGCCGACCGCGTGCGGGCCCAGCCCGAGTGCGCGCAGCGTGCCGTGCGACCACAGGTAGAACACCAGGTTGGCGGCGACCACCAGCACCACGAATACGCGCAGCATCGTTGTCTTGCTCCCGCTCGTCGTCAATCGTGCGCGCGCCGCAGCGATACGTCGCCGCTGTGCACGCGCTCCACGCCGTGCCCGGTGTCCAGCAGCAGGCACCCGTCGGCATCGACGCCGCGCGCCATGCCGGTGCTGCGCAGGCGTGCGCCTTCGAGCACCCGCACTTCGGCGCCGCCCCAGGCGTGCAGCGCGTTCCAGGTCGGTTGCCACGGCGCGAAGCCGGCCTGTGCGTACACCGGCAGCGCCTGCAGCAGTGTCGGCAGCAGCGCCTCGAGCACCCTCCAGCGCGTGGCCTGCGGCCACACGTCGGCCAGCGCGGCGGCGCTGTCGACCCCGGGCGGGCGGCGCAGGTTGATGCCGATGCCGATAACGGCCCAGCGTGCCGCCGTGGTGTCGGCCAGTTCGACCAGCACGCCGGCGAGCTTGGCGCCGCGCAGCAGCACGTCGTTGGGCCACTTCAGCCGCACCGCGTCGACACCCAGGGTCTGCAGCGCCTGCGCCAGCCAGACTCCGACGGCCAGGCTCAGGGCGCCGACCGCGCCGCCCGGCGCGAACGGCCACGCCAGCGACAGCAGCGCGCTGTCCTCGGTATCGATCCAGCTGCGTCCCTGGCGCCCGCGTCCGGCGCTTTGCGCGCCGGCCACCAGGCATTGCGGGGCCGCCCCCGGTGCCGCGCGCACGCGGCGCAGCAACTCGGCGTTGGTCGAGTCGATTTCGGCGTACCACTGCACAGCGCAGGGCAGCTCGCGCGCGCCGAGCTGCTGCTGCAGCCGCGCGGCGGCATCGGCGTCGGGCGTGGCGCGCATCAGCGCCGCTTCGGCGCCAGCATGGTGCCGCGGCACTCCGCCGCGCCGCAATGGCAGGCGAAGGCGCGCTTGAGCTTGGCCGTGTGGCGCGCATCCAGGCTCAGGCAGTAGTCGTAGAACAGTTCCTCGCCGGGTTGCAGGTCGCGCAGCGCGTGGATGTAGACCCGGCCGCCATGCTGGCGCGCTTCGCAATTGGGCGCGCAGGCGTGGTTGATCCAGCGCGCGGCGTTGCCGTCGACATTGCCGTCGATGACCTTGCCGTCGTCCAGCGAGAAATAGAAGGTGTGGTTCGGCTGCAGCGGATCGTGCGGATGGCGCCGCAGCGCTTCAGCCCAATCGATGCGCTGGCCGCGGTACTCGAGGATGCGCGCGCCGGCGGCGATCGGGCGGCGCACGAACACGCCGCGGCCGTGCACGGGCGAGGCGCGAACGAGGGTGCGTGGGCCGCTCGGCGGGGCGGCGGTGCGGCGTGGCGGTTTCAAGGCGGCGGCGAAACTGGTTAAAGTAGAAAAAGGATACAGTGCGGCCGACGGCGCTGCGCTATCGCGCGCTGTCCCCTCAAATTGTAAGGAGCCTGACCCTGCGCGCCCCCCGTTGGCGCGCGCAGTGGATCGTCGCAGACATGAGCAAGACCCTGGTCATCGCCGAGAAGCCGAGCGTCGCGCAGGACATCGTGCGTGCGCTGAGCACGAGTTCGGCAAAATTCGACAAGCACGACGAGTATTTCGAAAGCGATCAATATGTCGTGACATCGGCTGTCGGCCACCTCGTCGAGATCGGCGCGCCCGACGCCTACGAGGTCAAGCGCGGCAAATGGAGCTTTGCCCACCTGCCGGTGGTGCCGCCGCATTTCGACCTCAAGCCGATCGAGAAGACCAAGTCCCGGCTCGGGGCGATCGTCAAGCTGCTCAAGCGCCGCGACATCACCGCGCTGGTCAACGCCTGCGACGCCGGACGCGAAGGCGAGCTGATCTTCCGTCTGATCCAGCAGTACGCCGGCGCCAAGCAGCCGGTGCAGCGCTTGTGGTTGCAGTCGATGACGCCGCAGGCGATCCGCGACGGCTTCGCACGCCTGCGCAGCGACGCCGACATGCAGCCGCTGGCCGCGGCGGCGCGTTGCCGCAGCGAGGCCGACTGGCTGGTCGGCATCAACGGCACGCGTGCGATGACCGCGTTCAATTCGCGCGACGGCGGCTTCTTCCTGACCCCGGTGGGGCGCGTGCAGACGCCCACGCTGTCGATCGTGGTCGCGCGCGAGGAACAGATCCGGCGCCACGTCGCGCGGCCGTACTACGAGGTGCAGGCCGAGTTCGCGGCGGCCGCCGGCAGCTACAAGGGCAAATGGTTCGATGCGGCGTACCGCAAGGGCGACGACACCGAGGCGCGTGCCGACCGCATCTGGGATCGCGCGCAGGCGCAGGCCATTGTCGACGCCTGCCGCGGCCAGTCGGCCGAGGTCAGCGAGGAGTCCAAGCCGGCCACGCAGATCTCACCGGCGCTGTTCGATCTGACCACGCTGCAGCGCGAGGCGAACTCGCGCTTCGGCTTCTCGGCCAAGATGACGCTGGCGCTGGCGCAGTCGCTGTACGAGAAGCACAAGGCGCTGACCTACCCGCGTACCGATTCGCGCCATCTGCCTGAGGACTATGTCGGTGTCGCGCGCGACACGCTGCGCACGATGGCCGACGCCGGCGGTGAGCTGTCCGGCTTCGCGCACACCGCGATTGATCTGGTCAAGCCGAGCAAGCGCGTGTTCGACAACGCCAAGGTGTCGGATCACTTCGCGATCATCCCGACCACCCAGTTGCCCAAGGCGTTGTCGGAAGCCGAGGCCAAGCTCTACGACATGGTCGTGCGCCGCTTCCTCGCGGTGTTCTTCCCCGCCGCCGAATTCCTCGTGACGACGCGCATCAGCCGCGTCGGCCAGCACCCGTTCCGCACCGAAGGGCGCGTGCTGGTGCGCGCCGGCTGGCTCGAGATCTACGGCCGCGCACAACAGGGCGACGAGGCCAATCTGCCGGCGGTGGCGGCCGGCGAGCATGTGCTGGCCGATACCGTCGAGCTGCTCGAGAACCGCACCCGGCCGCCGGCGCGCTACACCGAAGCGACGCTGCTCAGCGCGATGGAGAACGCCGGCAAGATGGTCGACGACGAGGACTTCGCCGAGGCGATGGCCGGCAAGGGCCTGGGCACGCCGGCGACGCGCTCCAGCATCATCGAAGGCCTGCTGGCCGAGACCTACATGCTGCGCGAAGGGCGCGAACTGGTGCCGACGGCCAAGGCCTTCCAGCTCGTCACGCTGCTGCGCGGGCTCGGGGTCGAGGAACTGACCAAGCCCGAGCTGACCGGCGAGTGGGAACACAAGCTGGCGCAAATGGAGCGCGGCCAAATGCAGCGCGACGCGTTCATGCATGAGATCGCCGCGATGACCGAGGCGATCGTGCGCCGCGCGAAGGAATTCGACCGCGACAGCGTTCCCGGCGACTACGTGACGCTGAGCACGCCGTGCCCGAACTGCGGCGGCGTGGTCAAGGAGAACTACCACCGCTACGCGTGCACGCAGTGCGATTTCTCGATCGGCAAGCACCCGGCCGGGCGCAGTTTCGAGCTGGCTGAAGTCGAGACCCTGTTGCAGACCAAGCATCTCGGCCCGCTCACCGGATTCCGCAGCAAGATGGGGCGGCCGTTCGCCGCCGAGCTCAAGCTCGCGCGCGAAGGCGAGCAGGGGCAGTGGAAGCTCGAGTTCGATTTCGGCCAGGCCGCGCCCGGCGAAGGCGAGGCGGCGCCCGATTTCAGCGGCCAGGAGCCGCTGGGCGCCTGCCCGAAATGCGGCGGCGCGGTGTACGAGGCCGGCAGCAGCTACGTCTGCGAGCGCAGCGTGGGCGCCTCGCCCAGCTGCGACTTCCGCAGCGGCAAGATCATCCTGCAACAGCCGGTCGACCCGGCGCAGATGCGCAAGCTGCTGGCCGAGGGGCGCACCGATCTGCTCGACGGTTTCGTCTCGTCGCGCACGCGCCGCAAGTTCAAGGCCTTCCTGGTGCGCCAGGCCGACGGCAAGGTCGGCTTCGAATTCGCGCCACGTGCCGGCGACAAGCCGGCCGCCAAGGGCGCGGCGCGCAAGACCTCGGCGAGCAAGACCGCGTCGCGCAAGAGCTGACGGCTCAGGCGCAGGGTGAGCCCCCGGCGCTGCGCGCCGGCCCCCCGTGGGGGCTGAGCGCGGCTTCGGAACGGCCGTGCGCCGCGAGCATGGTGAGCCCCCCGGCGCTGCGCGCCGGCCCCCCGAGGGGGCTGAGCGCGGCTTCGGAACGGCCGTGCGCCGCGAGCATGGTGAGCCCCCCGGCGCTGCGCGCCGGCCCCCCGTGGGGGCTGA
>JAKAHP010000252.1 GCA_021825505.1 Pseudomonadota bacterium | reverse complement strand
GGCAGCTGGGGGGTGTCGAGCAGCCCGCTGGCCGCCTGGTAGGTCAGATCGTGCCCGGCCAGCTCGGCGCCACGGCCGCGCGCGCCGACGATGGCCAGCGTCGACAGCCGCGGCAGCGCCGCGCCCAGGCTGCGCGCGTCGACCCCCAGCCGGCGCAGCGCCGACGGGCGGAACGAGGTCAGCAGCAGATCGGCGCCGGCCAGCTCGGCCAGCAGCGCGGCGCGCCCGTCTGCCTGCTTGAGGTCCAGCGTGCGGCGCTCGATTCCGCGATGCATAGCGCGGTACAGCGGTGCGCACATGTGCGCCATCGGATCGCCCGCCGGCGGCTCGACCTTCAGCACGTCGGCGCCCAGCGCGCGCAGCCGCGCCAGCGCGGCCGGCCCGGGCAGGTTCAGCGCCAGGCTGACGATGCGCGTTCCGGCCAGCGGCTTGAACGCTGCGCCGTGGCGCGGCGTCAGCGCGGCGTGCAGCGACAGGGCGTTCGGGCCGGCCATCACCAGTCGCGCTCGATCAATTCGATCTTGTAGCCGTCGGGGTCCTCGACGAAGGCAATCACCGTGGCGCCCCCGGCCACCGGGCCGGCGTCGCGCGTGACGCGGCCGCCCGCGGCGCGGATGCGCTCGCACGCCGCGCGCGCGTCGTCGACGCCCAGCGCGATGTGGCCGAACGCTGTGCCGTGCTCGTAGCGCTCGACGCCGTAGTTGTAGGTCAGCTCGATTTCGGCCTGCTCGGGGTTGGCGGCAAAGCCGAGAAAGGCCAGCGTGTACTTCTGCTCGGGACGATCGGTGGTGCGCAGCAGCTTCATGCCGAGCACGCGGGTGTAGAAGTCGATCGAGCGCTGCAGGTCGCCGACGCGCAGCATGGTGTGCAGGAATTGCATGGGTTCAAGGTCCTGGAAACGCGCCGCGAACGTACGGCAATGTATCGATTGTCGGAAAAATCATCAATTCATGCCGGCATGTGCATTCAGTGCTCACGCCGTGCTCATGTCCGGCGTCGTCCGCTACCACGGAGGCAGCACGCTGGCGCGCAATTGCGCGCGCGCATCACGCCAATCGGGGAACAGTTCGCCCACCGCGGCCCAGAAGCGTTCGCCGTGGTTCATCTCGCGCAAGTGCGCGACTTCGTGTGCGATCACGTAATCGATCAGCTGCGGTGTGAAATGCAGCAGCCGCCAGTGCAGGCGCAAGGTGCCGTCGCCGCTGGCGCTGCCCCAGCGCGTGCGCGCCGAGCTCAGCCGCACGGCGCGCGGCGTCACGCCCAGGCGCTGCGCGTAATGGGCGCAGCGCGCGGCGAACAGCGTGCGCGCCTCGCGCTGCATCCAGGCCTGCGCGGCGTCGCGCAATTGCTGTGGCGCGGCGTCGGCGGGCAGCGCCAGCAGCAATTCGTCGCCGCGCAACGCGGTTGCCGCGGCGGCCACGCGCAAGGTCAGCTGGCGGCCCAGGTAGGGCAGCGCGCCGCCGTCGCGCCAGTCGATGCGCGCCGCGTGCTGGGCGCTGCGGCGTGCGTCGCGCAGCGCCAGCTGGCGCACCACCCAGGCGGCCTTGTCGCCGAGGAATTGCTGCACCTGGCTCAGTGCTACCCAGTTCGGCGCCGCGACGACCACACCGCGCTCGTCGACGCGGATGCCGATCGAGCGGCGCCGCGAGCGCTGCAGCAGATAATCGAAGCGGTGCAGGCCGTCGTCGTGGCGCCGCCACGGCGGCGCCGGTGCCGCGTCGGCGGTGGCGTCGGCAAGGGCGTCGAACAGCGGCAACTGCATCGCGCGCCGGCCTCGCGTCAGCGCCGGTAGGCGTCGGCGTCGAGGCGGTGCATCTCGGCCTCGATCCAGTCCTCGACCTGCTGCATCAGCTCGGCCGCGTTGCGCCCGGCCGGAGCGATCGGCGCGCCGATCGACACGTCGATCACGCCGGGGCGCTTGATGAAGGCCTGGCGCGGCCAGCAGCGCGCCGAGGTGACCGCGATCGGCACCACCGGCGTGTCGGTCATCACCGCCAGACGGGTGCCGCCGAGCTTGTAGCTGCCCTTGCGCCCGCGCGCGGTGCGCGTGCCTTCGGGGAACATGATGATCCAGTAGCCCTTGCGCAGCAGCTCGGCACCCTGCTCGGCGACGCGGGCGAACGACTCGGCGCCGCGCTTGCGGTCGATGTGCACCATGTCCAGGCGACCCAGTGCCCAGCCGAAGAACGGCACGAACAGCAATTCGCGCTTGAACACATAGCTCAAGGGGCGCGGCATCAACACCGGCAGCGCCAGCGTCTCCCACGCCGACTGGTGCTTGGCGAGCAGGATCAGCGGGCCGTCGGGCAGGTTCTCCATGCCCTGCACGCGGCGACGTATGCCGCACACCACTTGAGCTCCCCACAGCGCGAAACCGACCCAGCCGACACAGAAGCGGTATAGCGTGCGCCCGCGCACGAACGGCGACAGCAGCACCACCGCAATCGCGTACGGGATCACGCTGAGCACCAGCCACGCCATGTAGGCGGCCGAGCGCAACCAGAGGATCATGATGCGGCGCGCTGCGCGAGCAGCCAGTCGGCGAATGCGGCGAGGTCGTCGTGCACCCGCGTGTCGGGCGGCAGCTCGTCGGCGGCCAGCGTGCGCTCGCCCTTGCCGCTGCGCACCAGGTGCAGCTCGCAGCCGAGCTGCTGCGCGGCGAGCAGGTCGCGCCGGCTGTCGCCGACCGCCGGCACCCCGGCAAGGTCCTCGAGGCCGTGGCGCGACGCGATGTCGCGGAACAGACCCGGCTTGGGCTTGCGGCACGCGCAATGCTCCTCGGGGGCGTGCGGGCAGAAGAAGATCGCGTCGATGCGTCCACCGGCGGCGGCCAGCGCCTTCAGCATCTTGAGGTGGATGGCGTTCAGCGTCGGCATGTCGAACAGGCCGCGCCCGACTCCCGACTGGTTGCTGGCGACGAGTACGCGCCAGCCCTCGCGGTGCAGGCGCGCGATCGCCTCCAGGCTGCCGGGGATCGGCACCCATTCGTCGGCCGACTTGATGTAGTCGTCGCGGTCCTCGTTGATCACGCCGTCGCGGTCGAGGATCACCAGTTTCGGGGTCGGTCGTTCAGCCATGGTGTTCAGCCCGCCAGGCAGGAAATGTCGGCGACGCGGTTCATCGCCTGATGCAGTTCGCCGAGCAGCGCCAGCCGGTTGGCGCGCAGCGCCGGGTCCTCGGCGTTGACCATGACCTGGTCGAAAAACGCGTCGACCGGGGTCTTCAGCGCCGCCAGCGCCTTGAGCGCTGCGGTGTAGTCGCCGCGCGCGAATGCGCCCTGCGCCTGCGGCGCCACCGCGCTCAGCGTGTCGAGCAGTGCCTGCTCGGCGGCCTCGCGCAGCAGTTCGCGCTGCAGCGCGACGCCGGCCACCGCCTCCGACTTGCGCAGGATGTTGCCCACGCGCTTGTTCGCCGCGGCTAGCGCGGCTGCCTCGGGCAGCGCGGCGAAGGCGCGCACCGCGTCGAGACGGCGCGGCACCTCGGCCAGCAGCGGCGGGCGCAGCACCAGCACCGCGTCGACTTCCTGCGCGCCGTAGCCCTGTTCACGCAGTGCATTGGCCAGACGCTCGAACACGAAGGCCTGCAAGGTCTCGCCCGGATCGGCCCAGTCGTCGACGCCGGCGAAGGCGTGCGCGGCAATTTCCAGCAGACGCGGCAGCGGCCAGTGCGCGGCGAGCTCGGCGCGCTCGCTGAGCATGCGCACGACCCCCAGTGCATGGCGGCGCAAGGCGTAGGGATCCTTGTCGCCGGTCGGCAGCTGGCCGATGCCGAACAGGCCGCACAGGGTTTCCAGCTTGTCGGCCAGCGCCAGGCACACGCCGATCGCGTCGACCGGCAGCGCGTCGCCGGCGTAGCGCGGCTTGTAGTGATCCTCGATGGCTTGCGCCACCGTGGCCGGCAGGCCGTCGTGCAGCGCGTAGTAGCGCCCCATCACGCCTTGCAGTTCGGGAAACTCGCCGACCATCTCGGTCAGCAGGTCGGTCTTGGCCAGCGTCGCGGCCTGCTCGACGGCGCCCGCGTCGAGCCCGGCCAGCGCGGCCAGCTCGAGCGCGATCGCGCGCACGCGGCGCATGCGCGCGCCCTGCGAGCCCAGGCGTGCGTGGTAGACGACGCGTTCCAGCCCTTCGACGCGGCTGGCCAGCGTGTGCTTGCGGTCCTGCTCGAAGAAGAACTTGGCGTCGGCCAGGCGCGGACGCACGACGCGCTCGTTGCCGTCGATCACCGCCGAGGGGTCGGCCGGCGCGATGTTGCTGACGACCAGGAAGCGGTGGCTGAGCCGACCTTCGGCGTCGAGCAGCGGGAAGTACTTCTGGTTGGCCTTCATCGTCAGGATCAGGCACTCCTGCGGCACCGCGAGGAACTCGGGCTCGAAGCGGCAGCTCAGCACGTTGGGCCGCTCGACCAGCGCGCACACCTCGTCGAGCAGCGCCGCATCGTCGATCGGACGCAGCCCGGCCTCGGCCGCGGCGCGCTGCAGCTGCTGCGCGATGGCGTCGCGGCGCTCGCCGAAGCTGGCGATCACGGCACCCTCGTCG
>JAKAHP010000251.1 GCA_021825505.1 Pseudomonadota bacterium | reverse complement strand
GCTGCCGGTGCGCGGCGCCGCCGGCGCCGGGCTGCAGGCGCGCTGCGGCGGCTGACGCGGCGCGGCGCTATGCTGGCGCCCTCGATCGCGCCGCTTGCCGCCGTATGTCTCCGCCCTGGATCCTGTTGCTCGCCCACGGCTCACGCCAGCCGGACTGGGTGATGCCCTTCAACGCCGTGCTGCAGCAGGTGCGCGCGGCGCGCCCCGACTGCCGCGTGGAGCTCGCGTTCCTCGAATCGATGGCCCCGCTGCTGCCCGACGCGCTGCGCGCGGCGGCGCAAGCCGGCTGCCGCGAGCTGCATCTGGCGCCGCTGCTGCTGGGCGCCGGCGGCCACCTGCGCGCCGACATCCGGCGCGCGCTCGACGCCGTCACGCGCGAGCACCCCGAACTGCGCGTGCACGTGGCCGCGGCCGCTGGCGCGCACCCCGACGTGATCGCGGCGCTGGCCGCCTACGCCGCCGGCTGCGCGCCGCGCGGCTGACGCGCTGAAACGCCGTTACCCGGCGCTGCCGGCCAGCGGCGGCACCGGCAGCGTGACGTCGCCGCACTGCGCGCGGTGGCGCAGCGCGTGGTCGATCAGCACCAGCGCGACCAGCGCCTCGACGATCGGCGTCGCGCGCAGCCCCACGCAGGGATCGTGGCGCCCGAAGGTCTCGACCGTGGTCGGCTGTCCGGCACGGTCGACCGAGCGCCGCGGCACGCGGATGCTCGAGGTCGGCTTGATCGCGATCTGCGCGGTCAGCGGCTGGCCGCTGCTGATGCCGCCGAGCACGCCGCCGGCGTGATTGCTGACGAAGCCTTGCGGGGTCAACTCGTCGCCATGCTCGCTGCCCTTTTGCGCCACGCAGGCGAAGCCGTCGCCGATCTCGACGCCCTTGACCGCGTTCAGCCCCATCAGCGCATGCGCGAGGTCGGCGTCGAGCCGGTCGTACAGCGGCTCGCCCCAGCCGGGCGGAACGTTCAAGGCCTCCACGTACAGTCGCGCGCCGCACGAATCGCCGGCGCGGCGCAGCTCGTCCATATAGGCCTCGAGGCGCGGCACGCTGGCCGCGTCCGGCGCGTGGAACGGGTTGCGCGCGACTTCGTCCCAGTCGCGCATCTCCAGCGCGATTTCGCCGACCTGCAGCGTGCAGCCGCGGATCACGGTGCCGTGGCGCTCGTGCAGCCACTTCTTCGCCACCGCGCCGGCGGCGACGATCGGCGCGGTCAGGCGCGCCGACGAGCGCCCGCCGCCGCGCGGGTCGCGCAGACCGAACTTGCGCCAGTAGGTGTAGTCGGCATGGCCGGGACGGAAGGTGTCGAGGATGTTGCCGTAGTCCTTGCTGCGCTGGTCGGTGTTGCGGATCAGCAGTGCGATCGGCGCGCCGGTGGTGCGGCCCTCGTAGACGCCCGACAGGATCTCGACGCGGTCGGCCTCCTGGCGCTGCGTGACGTGGCGCGAGGTGCCCGGGCGGCGACGGTCGAGGTCGGGCTGGATGTCGGTCTCGGCCAGCGCCAGCCCGGGCGGGCAGCCGTCGATCACACAGCCGATGGCCGGGCCGTGGGACTCGCCGAAAGTGGTCACCGCGAACAGCAGACCGAGAGTGTTTCCTGACATGGGATCGGGGCGTGGACCGCCGGTTAGAGGACGGGGTCTGCGGCGCGCGCGCGCAGCGCTTGCAGCAAGCGTTCGTGGATGCCGCCGAAGGCGCCGTTGCTCATCACCAGGATGCGGTCGCCGGGCGCGGCGCGGCGCGCCACGTCGGCCACCAGCGCGTCGAGTTCGGCGTGCACGTGGGCGCGCCCGCCCAGCGGCGCCAGCGTCGCGGCCAGGTCCCAGTCGAGCCCGCCGGCGTAGCCGAACACCAGGTCGGCCGCGGCCAGCGCGTCCGGCAGGCGCTGCTTGATGGTGCCCAGCTTCATCGTGTTCGAGCGCGGCTCGAACACCGCCAGGATGCGCCCTTCGCCCGCCCGGCGCAGGCCCGCCACGGTGGTCTCGATCGCGCTGGGATGGTGCGCGAAATCGTCAAACAGCGTGACGCCGCCGACCTCGCCGCGCAGCTGCATGCGCCGGCGCACACCGTGAAACCCGGACAATGCTGCGCAGGCCTGCGCCGGCGGCACGCCGGCATGGCGCGCCGCGGCGATCGCCGCCAGCGCATTGGCGCGGTTGTGCGCGCCGATCAGCGTCCAGCACACGCGCCCTTGCGACGCGCCGCGCCACAGCACCTCGAAGTCGGCGTCGCTGCCACGCGCGCTCCAGCCGTCGGCATCACCCAGCGCCTCGACCTCGCTCCAGCAGCCGCGCGCCAGCACGCGCTGCAGCGCCTCGCTGGCGGCCGGCACCAGCAGGCGGCCGCTGCGCGGCACCGTGCGCACCAGGTGGTGGAACTGGGTCTCGATCGCCGCCAGGTCGGGGAAGATGTCGGCGTGGTCGAACTCGAGGTTGTTCAGCACCGCGGTGCGGGGCCGATAGTGCACGAACTTGGAGCGCTTGTCGCAGAACGCGGTGTCGTACTCGTCGGCTTCGACGACGAAGAACGGCGCTGCCCCCAGCCGTGCCGACACGCCGAAGTCCTGCGGCACGCCGCCGATCAGGAAACCGGGCTCGAGTCCGGCCTGATCGAGAATCCAGGCCAACATCGCGCTGGTCGTGGTCTTGCCGTGCGTGCCGGCCACCGCCAGCGTCCAGCGTCCCTGCAGCACGTGCTCGGCCAGCCACTGCGGGCCGCTCATATAGGGCTGGCCGGCGTCGAGGATGGCCTCGAGCAGCGGATTGCCGCGCGACACCGCGTTGCCCACCACCCACAGGTCGGGGGCTCGTTCGAGCTGCGCCGCGTCCCAGCCGTCGATCAGCTCGATGCCGAGCGCGCGCAATTGCTCGCTCATCGGCGGGTAGACGTGGGCGTCGCAGCCGCTGACGGTGTGGCCGGCAGCTTGCGCGAGCGCCGCGATGCCGCCCATGAAAGTGCCGCAGATTCCGAGGATGTGGATTTTCATCGGCGCCGATTTTAGGAGCCCCGGCGCGCGTCCGGCGCGGGACTACACTGCCGGCATGAATGCGCTACGCGAACAACTGGCCGCCGCGGCCGCGCGCCTGATCGTCGAAGACGGGCTGGACTACGCCGGCGCCAAGCGCCGTGCGCTGCACCAGTTGCTCGGCGCCGGCGCGCACGCCGAGCAGCTGCCCGACAACGCCGACGTGCGCGCGCAGGTCGAGCAGTACCTCGCGTTGTTCGAGCGCGAGGAGCACCCGCAGCGGCTGCGGCAGCTGCGCGCCGCCGCGCTGGACCTGATGGAAGCCTTCGCCGAATTCCGCCCCTATCTGGCCGGCGCCGTGTGGAACGGCACCGCGACCGCGCATTCGGGACTGCACGTGCTGCTGTTCACCGACGACTCGAAGGCGGTCGACATCCATTGCATCAACCGCGGCATGCGCTACCGCGTCACGCAGGCGCCGCACTACGCTGGACGCGCCCCAGTCGAATGCCTCGAGTTCGACTGGCCGCTGGCCGACGGCACGCAAAGCGTCGCCGCCAGCGTCAGCGTCTATCCGGCCAAGGACGAACGCGGCGTGCTGCGCAACGGCAGCCGCGGCGGCGTCGCCGAGCGCGGCAGCCTCGACGCGGTACGCGCGCTGGTTCGCGCCGGGGGTACACCATGACCCGGCGCTGGCGTGCCCTGGTGCTGGTTGCGCTCGCCGCGCTGATCGTCGGCGGCGCCTTGCTGTGGCGCGAGCAGCTGCGCCGCCAGCAGGCCCGGGCGGAGCTCGAACGCATCGCCGCGCTGCGCGAGCGCGCCGCGCCGCCGATACATCATGTCGACAACGCCGATGCGCTGTTCGCGGCCACGCTGCCGCGCGTCGGCGGCGGGGAAACCGCGCTGCGCGCGCTGCGCGGCCGCCTGCTGGTGGTCAACTTCTGGGCCAGCTGGTGTCCGCCGTGCATCGGCGAAATGCCGGGCCTGTCGCAGTTCGCGCGCGAGCACCCCGACATCGCCCTGATCGGCATTGCCGTGGACGGCGCCCAGCCGGTGCAGGAATTCCTGCAGCGCAGCCCGGTCAGCTATCCTGTGCTGGTGGCTGGCGATGGCGGCATCGATCTGATCGACGCGCTCGGCGACGTGCAGCACGACCTGCCCTACACCGTCGTCATCGGCGCCGACGGCCGCGTGCTCGCCCAGCATCTCGGGCGCATCGATCCGGCCACGCTGCAGCGCCTGGTGCAAGCCCGGTAACCCCGCGAGCGCTTCGCGCGCCGCATCGAACCCAACAAAATTGGCGCAAGAAACGCGAATTTGTTAGGATTTTGCTCCCAATTCGCCACAATTCATATCGCCACCATGGATTTGCGCAAACTCAAGACGCTGGTCGACCTCGTCTCCGAATCGAACATCTCGGAGCTCGAGATCACCGAAGCCGAAGGCAAGGTCCGCATCGTCAAGCAAACCGCGGCGGCAGCCGCGCCGGTGCAGTATGTGACGGCGGCGGCGATGCCGGCGCCTGCGATGACGGCGACCGCGCCGGCCGCTGCGGGCGCGGCGCCGGCCGCCGAGGCAGCC
>JAKAHP010000016.1 GCA_021825505.1 Pseudomonadota bacterium | reverse complement strand
TTGACGTAGCTGATGTTGTAGTTGCTCGCCACGAAGCCGTTGGTGCCGGTCGGCGTGGACGCGGTGATCGCATAGGGGCTGGCGCCCACCGAAGCCGTCGCCGCCGAGCCCGCGCTGGACAGGGCCAGGTTCGTGACCAGCTCCCCATTGACCAGGCCTGTGGACTTGAACTCGGTGCCGGTGAAGTTGAAGCTGTTCCCGTAGACCTTGGTCTGGTTGTTGGCCGTGATGGTCAGCTGTGCCGGCGTCACCGTCAGGTTGCCGCTGACGTAGCTGATGTTGTAGTTGCTCGCGACGAAGCCGTTGCCACCGGTGACGTTCGACACCGTGATCGTGTACGGGCTGCCCAGCACCGAAGCGTTTGCCGCCTGGCCGTTGCTGCTCAGCGTGGCCGTGCTCAGCGTCTCGTTGTTCGCCAGCGTGCCGTTCGTGAACTCGGTCCCGGTGAAGCTGAAGTTGTTCCCGTAGACCTTGGTCTGGTTGTTGGCCGTGATGGTCAGAGGCGCCGGGTTGATGGTCACTGGCGCAGTGCTCACGCCGAGCGTGGGAAGCTGGTAGTTGGAGATCAAACCACCCGCCGTCGCGGTGGCCCCGCTCTGATTGAGCAGTGTGATCGATGCGACGGCGTTGTTGCCGTTGTCGGACACTTGGCTGCTGGCCGCGGTCGCGTTCGCGTAGCCCAGCGACTCACCTGCGACGAGGTTGCCGATCTGCACCGATGACAGAGTCGCGCACCCGGTATAGGTCTGCGTATCGCTGAGTGTGACCACACGCGGGGTGATGTTCGCGCTGGCCGTGGGTTGGACGAGCGTGTAATCCCCGGCATCGGCTCCGGTGAGCGCATCGTTCATCAGCACTGCGAGGCCGGCTCCGGCGTTCTTGCTGGAGAAAGCGCCATTTGCCGACAGACTCACCACGTCAGATCCGTTCGGACCGCTGAGCACGCCCACCAGCGTGCCCGGGTTCGAGAAGCTCGCGAGGGTCGTGCCGTCATAGACCTTGTCAGCGGCCACCGTGCCACAGACACTCAATGTGGCCGGCGTCACGATGACCGTACCGTTGCCGTAACTGGGCGTCGCATAGCCCAGCAAGTTCGTCAAGCTCCCGGTGATCGAGAACGCATGGTTCCCCGCGCTCAAGTAGCCAGCGCTGGAGTAACTGCCGCTGACGTTGACGCTGGGTACATTGGCGCTGCCGAAGATCTGCGCCAGGGTATCTCCGTTCTGCAACGAGGAACCCACGAGCGACGCGTTGGTGCCGTACGCCTCGGTCTGGCTTTGGCCGACGAAGTTCAGGGCCGGTTGCTCGCGATACACCGCGTACAGGCCGTCGCTGAGCGGAGCAGCCGTCACGTTGTAGTTCGCCACCGTCACGTTGCTGTCGTAGCGAAACCGCCCGGAGCCCGCGCCCACCAGGCTGGTCAGACCGGTGCTGCCGTTGACGCCTCCGGTATAGAGCACCGCGACACCGCCCACGCCTGCGGCGACGTTGACGCCACTGGCCAGTGTGAGGTTCCCGGTCGTCGTTCCGGTTGCCAGGGTGTAGCCGGCGGCCAGTTCGATCGCCGGCGCCGCAGCGCTATTCGACGTGTCGCTGGTGGCGACGTTGCCGGCCACGTTGACCGCGCCGGCGTTGAGCACTTCCACCGCGCCGGATGCCGAGATGGTGTTCAGCGCCAAGGTGCCATTGCTCAGGCCGTCGATGACCTGCAGCGCGCCGACACCCGTGGCATTGAGCGTCGTGATCAGGTTCGCACCCTGCGTCAGGGCGATGTTGCCGCCCAGCAGCTGGACGCTGCCCTCGATCAATCCACCGGCGGTCTCGGTGACGGAACCACTCGCGTTGACGATCAGGCCCTGCCCGGTCCCGAGCGTCGCGTCGAAACCCACGTTCGACCCATGCAGCACCAGGCTGCCCGCAAGCAGCAGGCCAGGCGCCTGAACCGTGACGTTGCCGGTCTGCGCGAAGCTGTACACCGTATCACCGGCAAGCCCGGTGCCGGTGTAGCCGCCCACCTCGATCACGCGCGGCGCTGCCGCGTTGGCCGTGGTCGTGCCGTCGATGCCCTGGATCTGCACGCCGCTCAGCGAGCCGCTGCCCGTGAACACACCCGCGCTGACGGTGCCGTTGAACACCATGTTGCCGCCGAAATTGCCCGACGCGGATTCGAAATCCAGCGTGCCGCCGGCGGCCGACAGATTCAGCGTGCCGTTGCCGACCGCGTCGGCAACCACCACCGCGGTGCCGTTGCCGACGGCCACGCCGACCCCGGAGCCGCCGTTGAAACCCGCGCCCGGCGCGCCCCATAGCATCACGTCGCCGCCGGCCGTGGCAATGTTCCCGCTCAGCACCACCGCGGTTCCCGCGTCGCCGACGCTCATGCCGTGCCAGACGTCGGCGACCGGGCTGGCGCTCGATCCGCCGACCCAGAGATCGCCGCCGCCGGTGCTCACGCACCCGGTGCTGACCCCGGCGCTCGCATCGGTGCCCGCCGAATTGGCCCACTCGACGACGTCGAGCGCAGCGGTCCCCGCTGAAATCGACGCCGCGCTGCCCACGGTGACGTTGCTGGTGGCGATCAGGCTCAGCGAGCCGCCGTCGGCCGTGAACGCACCGTTGGTGAGCGACACCGAGCCGTTGGAAGCCTGCATCACGCTTTGCGCGGACGTGCAGATCAACACGGCCTGGCTGGCATTGAAGGTCACGTTCGCGCCGTACAGCTGCAGCGCGCCGCCGAGCGCGAGGGCGGCGTTGCCGGCTCCAGCCTGGACTGGCTCAAAGCTCAAGCTGCTGCTGTCTCCCATCACGTCGGCACTGCCGTTGGCATAGGACATGCCGGCGTAGCGCCCGATGGTCAGCCCGCCGAACGCACCGTTGACGGCGCTGATCAGCGTGACATTCGAGAAGGCCGTATTCGTGGCGGTGGTGAAGCTGTTGGTGTAGTCGCCCGGAGTCGTGTTGTGGATCAGGAAACTCTCGACCCCCGTGAACGAAGCGTTGCCGGTGAAGGCCCCGCCGTCGGGAGTCCAGTCCAGGGTGCCGAAGGACTCCAGGTTCAGCTTGCCTCCGATGACCTGATCCGTGATCAAGGTGAGATTGCCCGCCCCCGTCGAGATGACGAGGTTGGAACCCGAAGCGGTGATGCCGTCCAGACTGGCGTTGGCCGTGGAGTTGCCGGCCCAGACCAGCACGTCGCCGTCGGCGCTGGCGATGTTGCCGTTGATGATGACCGGATTGGTGTTGCCGCCGCTGGCGCCTTCAGCGGGGCCGTCCCCCACCGTCAGGCCGCGCCAGAGCAGGCTGCCGTTGGCGCTGGAGCTTCCGCCGATCCAGATGTTCCCACCGTCGCTCGACAGGTTGCCGGTCCCGCCGACGCCGTAGCCGCTGGTGTTGCCGTAGTTGGCCCACTCGATGATGTTGGCCGCGGCATGGCTGGAGGTGATCGCCGCACTGTCGACGATGCGCCCGGCGGCGCGCAAGGTGATGTTGGATGCGGTCGCTCCGACCCTGGTCAGGTTGGCCGAGACCAGCAGCGAACTGGCACCGTTGGCGTTGCCCTGCAGCCAGATGTCGCCGCTGCCGTTGCTGACGATCGGCGCGGTGACGCTGACGTTGCCGCCGTAGACGCTGACCGGGCCGTCGACCGTGATGGCGTTGCCCCAGGTCACGTCGGACAGGCTGGTCGAGTCGCCGATGGTCAGGCTGTCGGGGATGTAGCTGACGTTGGCGATGACCGGGTTGAAACTGACCTGGCCGGAGGCGAAGTTCAGCGTCTGGTTGAAGCCGGTCGTGGTGTACGGCAGGAGCGAAATCGCGCCGTTGGTGCCGATCGTCAATGGCGCGGGGAAATTGATGAGACCGAACTGCAGCGTGACGTTGCCGCTGTCCGTGTTGAGCAAGACACCGTTGTTGAACGAGATGGTGTGGCCGATCAGGGTAATGTTGGTGGTGCTCGCGGCCACCACGGAACCGGCCAGCTGACCCACCCTGCCATACCCCAACAGCACCGAGCCGCCCGCGTTCAGGGTGATGTTGCCCGCCGCGTCGAGCACGTTATAGAAATCCAGCGCGTGCGTGCTCGCACACGGGGTGGTTCCGCACAGGTTGATGTCGCCGAGCTGTGCCGCCACCGTGAAATTGGTGCCGCTCAGGTTGACGCCGTCGCCGCCCCCGGTGGCCGATCCGGTCATCGTGATCGAACCGGTACCGCAGGCCTCGACCATACCCCCCTGATTCACCGCGAGGATGCCCTCGCCACCGCCCACCGCGCTGCCGATCAGCGTGATGTTGCCGCTGGCGGTGATCGCGTCGGTGCTTCCCGAATAGGCGCCGATCTGCAGGCCGTTGCTGGCCGACGCGGTCGACGTGCCGATCAGCGTGATGTTGCCGTTGAAGGCCCGGATCTGCGGGTTGCCGTTGAGCGAGACCGCGGCGTTGAGCGGGGTGCCGCTGGTCGGGTCGTACTGTCCGTCGATGCGAACGTCGCCGCCGGCCGAATCCACCGTCACGACCGCCGAGCCGCTGCCCGGGCCGATCCCGATGGCCCAGATCGACGTGCTGTTCGTCTCGGCCGCACCGGTCGGCACACCATTGAGCGACGCCGTGCCGCCACCCAGCGTGATCGCCCCCCCGCCCGAGGTTTGCGTCGTGCTGCCGTTGCCCGTATTCAGCACATCGCCGTTGCCCAGCTCGATGCCCCCGGCGGCCCCGCCGTTGGCATTGCTCCAAAGTGTCAACGCGCCGTTGTTGGTCTGCAGCGTAATGCTGTTGGCGACGGAGATGTAGCCGCTGGACTTCACCAGCAGCGCACTGGCGCCGCCTCCGGCACTGAGGTTCGAGACGACGTCGACGTTGCCCGTGCCGATCAGCGATATCGCCCCCGAAACGGTCGAGATGCTGCGCATGGGCCCGTAGATCGCCCAGCTGGTGCTGGAGCTCGTCCCGTCGAGCGTGATGTTCCCGCTGGTCGATGCAAGGGTCGACGTCGGCGCGTTGAGGTTGATGCCCCAGGCCCCCGCCGAGCTGCCGTCAAGCGTGATGGAGCCCGCGCCGGTCGTGATGTTGCCGCCGGCGTCGTAAATCCCATTGTTGCCGCTTGCGGCGTCGCGGCCGATCAACGTGACGCTGCCCACCGTCGAGCTTATTGCCACGTTGGACGCCAAGTCGATGCCGAAGCCGTTCGACGAGTTGCCGAACAGGTTCACCGACCCCAGCAGCGACGACGCATTGCCGACGCTGTAGAAAATGCCGCTGCCGCAGGCGGTATTCCCGATCAGGGTCAGATTGGCGTCCTGCGTCTGGAGGTCGACGTTGTTGACGAAATGAATGGCATCCGCGGTCGCCGACGACCCGTTGATCGTGAGGGCATTCGTGGCGTTGAGCACACCAGTGGTGAGGTATACGCCGTAATGACCCGTGGCGCTTTCGCCGTCGATCTCGATCGACCCGCCCGCGTTTGCCACGAGGCTGGACACGACATAAGTGCCATTCCCCGCACCGGTCGAGTTGCCGATGACCGAAATATTGCCGGTGGTCGAGGTGATGTTGAGCGCCGGCAGGTAGAGCGCCGTCGCACTGCCCGACCCGCCGCCGCTGCCCAGGTTGCCAGCGAGAACGATGTTGTTCGTTGCCGTCACGGTCGGCACGATCGAGCCGGCCCACCCGTCCCCCACCCAGAGCGCGTAACCGCCGTTCGACGATGCTCCGCTGATCGTCACGTTGCCGCCTGCAATAGTCGACACGACGCTCGAGTTGAAACCCAGCGTCACCCCGTCGCTCCAGGCGCTCGACGGGCCGGTCGAGTTGCCGCTGATCACGACGTTGCCTTGTCCGGCATCGATCGCGTAACTGTTGAAGACCGAGATCGCGCTGTTCGCACTCGACGCGCCACACATCACGATGTCCCCGCCGCCCGAGACGAGCGTCAGCGCCGTCGCGCTGCCGCCGCTGCTCTGGGCGCCGACCGAGATGCCGAAGCCGACCGCGTTTTCGGCCGCCCCGGTCGGCAAGCCGGCCGCGTTCGCCACGGCCCCTCCGCCCAATACGATGGCGCCCCCGCCGATTTGCTGCGTGGTGTTCCCGTTCGCGGAATTGAAGGTATTGCCGTTACCGAGTTCGATGCCACCGGCGCTGCCGCCGTTGGCATTGGTCCAGAGCACGATGTTGCCGTCGTTGGTCTGGATCTGGACGCCGTCACTGGTGAAGATCGCGCCATTGGCCTGGGCCGTGAAGGATGCACCCGGCGCGCTGGCCGCCAGATTGGCCCGGATCGCGATGTTCGAGGCTGCGCTCAGCGTCAGGTTGGCGGCGCCGGACCAGTCGATGGCGCTGGCCACGGTGATGTTGCCGGCGCTGACTCCGGTGGCACCCTGCGCCGTGTTGTCGACGCTGGTGGTGACCGTGACGCTGGTTCCGTTGTTCAGCGCCGAGGCAATCTGCGCCGCCCCGGACGCCGTGATGGTGTAGTCGTAGGGGTCGATCAGCCACAGCCCGCTGCCACCGGCACCGGACGCGTTGACCCCCAGCCCGGACAGGTTCACATGCGCGCCCGAGGCCTCGATGCGCCCGCCCACCCCCGTGGGCCCGGCACCTTGCGCAACGATGCTGCCGGCCGCCCGCGTCGAGCCATTGCCCTGCAGCGACGACCACAGCACGACCTCGCCGCCGGTGCCCGATTGCGTGGCGGCGGCGTCGATGCTGGCTCCGGCTTTCATCACCGTGGAATGCGCTTGCGGCATCGCACTGCCGCCGTGCCAGTCTCCGCCGACCAGCACGGTGCCGCCGCCGGTGGCGCCGTTGGCATCGATGCTGCTGGTGGCGCCGAGCAGGACGCGGTAGGCGCTCAGGCTCACGCAGCCGCCGTTTGCTCCGCTGCTCGCGACACTGAGCAAGCCCTTGTTCGTCAAGCGACCGTTGCTGCCCGCCTCGAGCACGATGCGGCCGCCCTGCGTGGCCGCCCCCGTCGCCTCGATCTGGCCGCTGTTGATCACGTCGCCGGCGAGCTGATTCATCGCCTGCGTCGACAGGATCACCAGTCCACCAGGCGCGCGCACCGCGTCGGCGTTGTCGATCAGCGTGGCGATCTGGCTCGGCGTGACGGTCAGGCTCTGCAGCGATGAATTCGCACCGAAGTTCAGGCGCACGGTCTCGCCGCCGGCCATCGCGACCGTTCCGGCCTGGGCCACCAGCACGCCCTGGTTGCGCACCGTCGGCGCCAGCAAGGCGATGTAGCCGCCCAGCCGGCTGGTGATGGTGCCGAGATTGGTCACCGCGCCGTTCGCACCGTTGCGCGCGAAGGTCGTGGAGCCGGCCATGAATGCCGCGTCGGACATATTGGCCGAGGTCGCGACTATGCCGCCGACGTCCACCGCGGCGCCGCGTGCGAAGTACACGCCATGCGGGTTGAGCAGGTAGACCTGACCGTTGGCGTCGAGGTGCCCGTAAATCTGCGACGGGTTCGACGACAAAACGCGATTCAGCGCGATCGAGCCGGTGCCCGGTTGCACGAAATGCACGGTCGCGCGGCTGCCGATGTTGAAGGTTCCCCAGTCGAGCGCGGCACGCGACGAGGTCTGTGTCACCGTCATCGTCGTGCCTGCGCTGGCGATGCTCGCGCTCCCCGCGCTCACCCGACCCTGCGTGGGCAACTGGCCCGGCGCGGGAGCTGCGCGCGCCGGCACGAGCAGGCCCGCGCCCGCGAGCAGCAGCAAGGACGTGAGGCTGAGCGTCATCGCGCGGGCGCTGCGCGCCCGGCCGCCCGTGACCCGCTCGCTGACGACCACCCAGGCGTTGCGCCAGCGACACCAGATGACCTTGAAGACGTGGTTCGGGGAACGTGTCATGGCCGGCTCCTGTTGCACGTGCGCCCGACGCGATCGATGTCGCGCCGGGCGCACGCCCCGGTGGGTCGTATCAACGCGCGAAGGGCAAGGAGGCCGTCAGCCATACGCGATTGCGCGCGAGCCCGCCGTTGAGTTGGAGATAGGAGGCCACGCTGGGGTCGAGATGACCCAGGCGCCACGCCCAACTGGCCGTCAGCGACGACCCGAGAGGACCGCGCCAAGTCAGCCCGATCCCTGCGTCCTGCACGGTGTAGCGGTTGCCGGGGTCGTTCGCCGCGGACGTGCCTTTCCAGGTCTGCACAATCCCGGCGTCGTAGAACACCTCGGACTGGATGCGCCGCCACCATGCGTGGCGCAATTGCAGGCTCAACAACCCGCCCTGGGTGGCCGGCAACTGGCCGCTGGCGTAGGCGCGCATCGCGTAGGGCCCGCCCAGGTACATCTGCTCGGAACTGTCCAGGTTGCGATTCGCCAACTGCCCCGACAGCGATGCATAGCCGGACAGTCCGTGGACGAAGTCCTGCGTATGGGTGATCGAGCAAGCCAACTTGGCGAAGTTGCCTGCGACCTGATACGTGCCGTTGTAGTTGCCGGCGGGGTCGCGCCCGATGTTGCCGCTCACCAGCCGCAGCGTCCCGGTGTTGATGCCTTCGGCCAGCCAGTTCCCATCGAACTCGGCATGGGCGACGCGGGTGTCGTAGCTCTGATCGGCCACCGCGCCCGCGGCATTGGCGCTGCGGATGGCGTTGAACTCCCACCCGAGCCGCAACAACAGGTTCGCTGGCCGCGAGCGCAGCAGTGGGTAGGACGCATGCAACCCGGCGCTGGTCGTACTGCCGGAGATGGACAGCGCCTGGAACGTCGAACCGAGCACCTTGTATTGCATTCGACTGGCGTCGATGCCGACGCGCCAGCCGCCGTCGCGAACCGGCAACCCCAGATCAACCTGTGCGAACCGGGTCCCGGACGAACGCATCGCGTTCAAGCCGATGCGAGTGCCGAAACCCAGCACCCCGTTGACTTCGAGTTGCGCCGACAAACGCGTGCGCCCGGTCGACGAAGCGCCGTAGTTGTCCACCGAGACGGCGCCCTGCAACGCAGGGCGCGGCGCAACCTGCAGGTCGACATCGCTCAATCCAGCTTGACTGCCGCGCGCCAGGCTTCCGTAAACCTCGAATTCGGGCAGATCGTCGAGCAGCAGCAGGGCGCGCTCGAGCGCCGGCAAATCGATCGGCTGACCACGTGGAACCTGGGCGTAGACCCAGTTCTCGAGACGTGCCTCGTCGCCTCGCGGTGCGCCGCGCACGACCACGGCGCCAAGCCGCGCCGTCATGATGCGCAGGGTCACGACGCCGGCTGTGATGTCCTGCTCCGGGAACAGCACATGCACCAGGTGCCCGTGGCGCTGGCAATATTCCGCGACGCGGTTGGCGGCTTCCTGCAACGTCGCGAAGTCGATGCTCCGGTTCAGATACGGCGCGACCAGCTTGCGCAACGCGTCGCGCTCGCCGCGTGGAGCGCCGACGAAGCGCATGCGACGCACCACGAAATGCACCGACGGCGGCGCGGCCGGCCCGTGCGTCGGCGCCTGCGGCGCGGAGGCAGCCGGCACCGGGCTCGGCAGGGTCTGCTGCTGACGCTGCTCGTTGCGCAGATTGTTCAGAATCTGCCCAGCCGAGACCTGCGCATGTGCAGGCAGCGCAAAAGCCAGCCCCAGGCTCGCTGTGAGGATTTGACTGCGACGATTCACGTAGCGTGCTCGCTGACAGGTACCCGGCATGGGGCAATCCTTCCCCGGAAAAGCCGTACTGCGGCTGATGGTAATCAGGAAATTCCGGGCAAAACCAATATGTCGCGCAGCACCACCTGGAAAAAATCTTTGCAAAACGCCAACCTACCAATTACCAACGCATTTTCTACAGCCCCGCAATGAAGCAGCAAACCATGACCCATGGATGAAGCCGCAATCTAACGACCGACGCCGCGCAACCCACATTACATGGCGCGACGATTGATCATTAATTTCCTGCCAAAAGCACCTGACCGTGTGCCGGCGCACCGGGATGGCCTGGCTCACCCTAGCTTCATAGTGGCGGATCGAAACGCAACCCAGCTGACGGAGCGTGCGCGGCAAAACGCCAGGCGCGGCACCCATGCGTATTCAGCGTGGCGCCAGAGAAAAGCGGCAGTTGTCGAGCACCCATGATCCAGCGTGCTCCGACCGAAGCGCTGCAGGGCCGAACCCCGCCATATCCCCGGGATCGGCATGGAAGCTGGCCAGGTTCAGGACGCTCCCATGCGCATCGACCGTTGTGCTCGGAAACCTGAAACCCGGCAAGGCCACGGCTCGAGCCATCGAGGTTCCGAGGCGAGTGGCGTGGTGACGCTGCTCGATGCCGTGGGCATCCGCACTTGCGTCGAATGCGCGTTGCGGCCGACGTCGGACAAGCCGACACGCCGCGGCGCGCGAGGCACGCTCCAAGACCGAATTCTTGACCCATGCCATGGCGCGCAACGCGCCCATCTGCTCCGATGCGCCTGCGCCTTGATCCTATCGACTTGCCCGTGCCGGTCGAGGTGCCATTCAGGAGACAGGCCGACATGCAGTTACCCGGCAACGGCGAAACCGTGGAGGAATTGCGCGCCGAGCTCGATGCCATGCGTCGCATCCACGAGCTTGGCGCCCGGTATGTCCATGGGGATGACCTGCACGACATCCTCGCGGATGTCGTCGATGCGGCGATCGCGATTGCCGGGGCGGACTTCGGCAATATCCAGCTCATCAATGCGCAGACCGGCGACCTGGAAATCGCCGCGCAGCGCGGCTTCGAGCCCTGGTGGCTCGACTACTGGCAATCGGTGCCCAAGGGGCACGGCGTTTGCGGCACGGCGCTGACGATGGGGGAGCGCGTGATTGTCGAGGACGTCGAACACAGCCCCATCTTCGTCGGCACGCCCGCGCTCGACATCCAGCTTCGCGCCGGCGTCAGGGCCGTGCAGTCGACGCCGCTGGTGAGCCGCCATGGCGCATGGCTGGGCATGTTCTCCACGCACTACCGTCGCCCGTATCGGCCCGGCGCACGGATCCTGCTGCGCCTCGACCAGCTCGCGCGCCAGGTTGCGGACATCATCGACGCCGTGGCGACCCGACACGCGCTGGCGGAACGGGATGCGCGCTATCGCGCCGCCATCGAGGCCTCCATGGACGGGTTCCTGGTCATCGACGCCGAGGGCAGAATCCTGGACGCCAACAGCGCCTACCTCAAGGCCAGCGGCTACAGCCGCATCGCCTTGCTGACCATGCGCATCGCGGAGCTCGAAGCGTACGCGACACCCTTGTGCTTCAGTGACCCCCCGGCGACGCGCGGGCAGGCCGGACTCGAAGCATTCGTGATCGTGACCCAGCATCGCCGCCACGATGGCTCGACATGGCCGGTGGAGTTGCGCGTCGTGTTCTGGCCCGACGCCGGTGAACGCGCATTCGTGACAGTGCGCGACATCACCGAGCGCTTGTCGGTCGAGCGCAGGATCATCGACGCCGCCACCGGAGAGCAGCAACGCATCGGCCGCGAAATCCACGATGGCATCGGGCAAGGCCTCACCGCGGTGAGTCTGATGGCGGGAACCTTGCGAAAGGAACTGCAACTCGAGCATCAAGCGCATGCGCGCGCAACGCTGGACGAACTTCTCGCGCAGCTCGCAACCCTGCAAAGGGAAGCCCGCATGCTCGCGCAGGGTCTCTCCCCGCTCGAGATCGGGCCCGACGGCCTGGTGGGCGCGCTCGAACGCCTCGTTGCCCTCACGCGCACGGCATCGACGCTCGCGTGCACCCTGCAGGTCGAAGGCGACCCTTTGCAGCTCGACCCGGTTGTCGCGCTCCACCTCTACCGAATCGCCCAGGAATCCATCGCCAATGCGCTGCACCACGCCCACGCGAAGCAGATCTCGGTGGTCCTGAAAAACGAGCGCGCCCATCTGTCCATGTCGGTGTGCGACGACGGCGTCGGCATCGACCCACGCAAGCCCGGAGGGGTGGGCCTGTCCATCCTGGACTATCGCGCTCGCAGCATCGGTGCCCAACTCGCCGTCGGCGCGGGCCGCAACGGGGGCACCTGCGTGGAGTGCGAGCTGCGCCCTACTCCAGTGCAAGCCGAACCTTCCGAGGTGAGGCGCGTGGACGAGACCGACGACTGACGCGGCGCGGACGGAACCCACTGCGTGACGATTCGACGCCGATACACGGGTGCCGTCGAACGCCTACCGCTGGAATACGCGCTGAGCCGGCTGTCCCACGCTTGCTCCCCACCTGGATAGGCTGCGCCCCAAACCTTGCGCGCTCAGACCAGTTGCGCGCGCAGGAAGGCCACGTTGGTGATCAGGCCGGGCAGCAACCACTGGAACAAGCGGGCAACCGCGACGACTTCGCTCAGCGGGGCATCGACCGCAGCGGCCTCGCGCAGCGCCTGCCCGCGCAGCCGCGCCGGATTGGGAAGCGCGTGCGCAATACGCTCGAGCACCCCGGCGTGCAGCTCGTCGCAGATCTGCCGATAGGCCTCGCTGCGCACATGCGGTGCGAGCTGTTGCCACGCGGCGTTGAAGTAACTCGGCCAGCGCGCCAGCGCGCGATAGTCGGTGTTCACGAAGGGAAGCCCGAGCGTGCGTTGAATTTCGGCGTACAGAGCCCGCGTCGGCGCATCCGCATGATGAGCCTCCATCAAAACCAGCGGGGTGCCGGGGCGAGGCCCGTGACGGCCGTCGAACGGCGTGGCGTCACCGGCGCCATCCAGTTCGCCGCCCTCGAGCAGCAAGCGCGTGATGCTGGCGATCAGCAAATAGGGTTGGTTGCCGTGGGAGAACACCTCCAGCATCTCCCGTATCTGTTCCATTTCACGCGGCGCGTAGCCCAGGTCGTGCAGCAAGGGCTGAAGGTTCGCGGGCTGCAAGCGCGATGCGGCCTGCTCGGCCTGCGCGCGCATGGCGCCGCAATGCGCCACGAACGCTGTGCTGCGCACAATCGGCTCCAGGCCTTCCCACAGCACCCGGAAAAACGTCGGGTAATGTGCGTAGGCCATGGTCACGACACCCATCCACGGCACCTGCAGCGCCTGTTTCATGGCGGCGTAGGAGGCGGCGCGCGCGGCGTCGACCCGATACTCGGGAAGCGGGTGCAGCGCAGGGACCGGATCGGGCAACAGACGTGGCAGCAGCGGGTGCGACATGAGACTCTCCTGGGTGTGCGCAGCTCGGCATGCGCGCTGTGGAATTGTTATGTACCATTCGTTCCATTATCAATTTCGCCCCCCGCCCATGTCCAGACCCCGCAACTTCAGCACCCGCGCCGTCGTTGACACCGCGGTGCAGACGTTCTGGATCGGCGGGCTGACCGGCACCAGCGTTGACGATCTGCTGCGCGCGACCGGGTTGTCGCGCTCGTCCCTGTACAACAGTTTCGGCAATCGCGAGCGTTTGCTGGCCGAAGCCGTCGAGCGCTACACCGATCAACAGATCAGCGCGCTGCGCCAATGCTTTGCGCAGGCTTCGTGGCAAGAAGCGGTGACTGCGCTGCTCCACGATGCGGCGACCCGGAACCACGATGGACGCGGGTGCCTGCTGGTCAACGCGATCGGCGAGCTGCATGAGTCAGGCAGCGTGAACGTCGAGGTCGTGCGCGCGGCGTTCGCGCGCCTTGCCGCCGCGCTGGAAGCGTGTCTTCGGGAGGCGACCTCGCCGGCTGTCGATGCTGCCCAGATCTGCGCCGCCTTGATGGCGTCGATCGCCGGACTGCGCACCCTGCAGCGTGCGGGACTTCCCTTGCTCCAACGCCAGCAGGCGGCCGCGCGACTCGCGCAGGCACTGACTGCGCCCTGAATTTTTTTTGCCTATTTTGTACCGTTTATTCCAGTTTATCCACCCTCACCAACCCGCGCCACCCGGCGCAAGCACCCGGAGAACCTCATGACCCAAGCGATCGCCCGACTCGACCTGCCCGCACAGACCGTTGCCTCCAGCAGCGGCAAGGCCCGCGAAATGCTCGAAACTTCCCAGCAGCGCCTGGGCTTCGTGCCGAACATGTACGCCAACATGGTCAACTCCCCCGGCGTGCTGCAGACCTATCTGCTGGGCTACGAGTTGTTCCGCAACGAAGGAGGCTTCACGCCGGCCGAGCAGGAGGTCGTGTTCCTGTCGATCAGCCGCTTCAATGGTTGCACTTACTGCATGGCCGCGCACAGCATGATCGGCGACAAGATGTCCAAGCTGCCGGCCGACGCGCTGGCCGCGCTGCGCGAGGGCAAGCCTCTACCCGACGCCAGGCTGCAGGCGCTGGCGACTTTCTCCACCATCATGGTGGAAAGCCGCGGCACGCCGACGCCCGAGCAGCTCGCGGCCTTCAAGGCGGCCGGCTACAGCGACCGCCATGCCCTGGAAATCGTGCTGGCGATCGCGGTGAAGACCCTGAGCAACTACTCCAACCACGTGTTCCACACGCAGACCGACCCGGCCTTCCAGGCCTACGCGTGGCACCCCGCGGCCTGAACCGCGACGTGGGGGGGGGCGCCGCGCGCCGCAGCTTTTCATCGGCGAGCGCCATGGGGGCGGATGCGATCCAGGCGAATACAGTGTCGTGGAGTCATCCCTCGTTCGCCCATTTTTCAGGAGCCTTCCCATGCCTCTTTTTGGCCAACCACGGTTGGGCGGTCGAGGCCATGAACCGGGCATGCGCTTCGAGCGTGCGCGCGGGGAGGTTCTGGCGGCGACGCTGGTCGCCGCGGCGGCCTGGTGCGCCGGCGCGACCGGCGTCGACACGCTGATGTTCCCGGAACTGGGGGCGCTGGCGCACGACGTGTTCACGCGCCCGCAGGGCGCCTGGGCGCGCGCGCTCTGGCACCTCGCCCTCGTGCCGGCGCTGGCTGCGCTCATCGGCCTGACCTTGGCTCGTTCCCTGCCGCTGGGGCTGCCGGCGCTGGCCCTGAGCCTGGGCAGCACGTTGCTGCTGCTGGGCTTGTTGCGCTCGCCGCTGGCGCCCGCGATTTCCGCCGGGCTGCTGCCGGTGGCGCTGCGCGTACGCAGCCCCTGGTACCCGGCTTCGATCCTGCTGGTGACCGTCGTGCTCGCCGGCGTCGTGCTGTTGCGCGCGACCCTGCGCCGCGCCGCGCCTGCTCCCGTCGATCCGGCCGCGCGCATCGACGACCAGACCGAAGAGGCCGCGCACGGCTGGCGCTGGCTGCCGGGATACGCGCTGTTCGCGCTCGTCGCCGGGGCACTCGCGCAACCCGCGCACCTCCTTCTGGTCCCGCCGCTGTTCGTCGTCGCGTACGAGATGTTCGCGCACCCGGCCGTATGCCCGTGGCGCGCACGCCCTTGGGCGCTGCTGGCCGCCTGCGTGGCCGGCGCCGTGTGCGGCGCCGCGATGGTGGCATGGCTGGGCGCGGGCCCTCTGTCCGCCGCGGCCAGCCTGCTCGCCGGGGTGCTGCTCGTGCGCGCGCTCGACCTGCACGTCCCACCGGCGCTGGCCATAGGCCTGCTGCCGCAGGTCCTGCCGCATGCCGGATGGCACTTCGTGGACTCGGTCGCGCTGCTTTGTGCCTGGCTGATCGTCAGTTTCGCGCTCGCGGACTTCGTCGCGCGGCGTCTGTCCATGGCCAGGCAAGCGGCCTGAACGGCACGGAAGGGAGCTGCGGCGGATGGTGCGCGCCATCGGTCTGCTGCGGCATTTCAACAACTCGCGAGGCGCCCCACGCGGCCCTTGATGCGAAGCACAAGCACCGCGGCGATCAATCCGAGGACGCCGAAGGACATCGTGGCCAGCGTGTAATTGCCGAAGTTGCTGCGGAGGATTCCACCGGTCAGCACGGCAAAGGCGGCTCCGATCTGATGCCCGGCGACGACCCAGCCAAACACGATGGGCGCGTCGCGACTGCCGAAGACATCGCTTGTGAGTCTCACCGTCGGCGGAACGGTCGCCACCCAATCCAGTCCGTAGAACAGGGCAAAAACGGAGAGCCCGAAGGTACCCAGCCCGAAGGAATAGGGCAGGTAGACGAGCGCGATGCCGCGCAGGCTGTAATACATGCAAAGCAGCATGCGGCTGCTCACGCGGTCCGAGAGCCAACCTGACAGCGTGGTCCCGACCAGATCGAGCGCCCCCATGCTGGCAAGGATTCCCGCGCCTTGCACAGGCGTCAGTCCGTGATCGCCGCACATGGAAATAAAAAAGGTGCCGATGAAGCCGTTGGTGGTTGCGCCGCAAATGAAAAAGCTCAAGAAGAGCAACCAGAAGTCACCCACTCTGACGGCTTTGCCCAGGGCGCCGAAAGCAAGGGCGATCGGGTTGCTGCGCGGCGCCTCAGGCAGCGCGGCAGCGTCCTCCGCTTCCCCCAGGCGGCGCCGCCCGACGGCTGCGGGCTGCTCGGGCAGGAAGAAATACACCAGCAGTACGACAAGCACGGCGCAGCTGGCGATGGCCCAGATCATGGGGCGCCAGCCAAGATGCTCGGTGATGTAGGCCAGCATCGGCAGAAACACGAGCTGCCCGGTGGCCGAACTTGCCGTGAGCAGACCCATCGCAAAACCGCGCCGCTCGACGAACCACCGGTTCACCACGACCGCACCCAGGGTCATCGCGGTAGCGCCCGTCGTGCTGCCGACAATCAAACCCCAGATCAGCCACATCTGCCAACTGTGCCGCATCACGCTGGAACACGCGACGGCGGTGCTCAGCACGACGAGCGAACCCAGCACGGTTTTGCGAATTCCGAAATGCTGCATCGCGGCCGCGGCGAATGGCCCGACCAGACCGAATAGCGCCAGGTTGAGCGACAGCGCACCGGAGATGCTGGCGAGGTCCCACCCGAAGGATCGCTGCAGCGGAACGAGCATCACACTCGGCGCCGCACGGGTGCCTGCGGTGATGAGCATGACCAGGAAGGTGACGCCGAGAACGACCCAGGCGTAGTGAAAGCGAAAGCGCGCGTCATCGCGCTGCGCGGGAGGGTGCATATTGCGTAGTCTCGGTAGCTTTGATGGGTTGCCGTCGACGTGAGCGTGGAACCGACCATCAGCAGCACGACAGACGTTGCGCGAAGTGCCGCGCCGATGTCGTCGCACTCAGTTCGGCTGAGGCACTTTGAGGGCCTGCATCAGCGCCATCGTGTCGTTGAGCTGCAAGGACTGGTTGCCTTCACGACACGGCAGGTGGGCCAATTCCCTTTGGCCTTTCATCACGGAAATGAACGAGACATCACGCAGGGGATCGACCAGCGAATAAGTGTATTTGCCGATCTTGAACTCGACCTCCGCATCGCCGTTGGCGGAGCACACATAGGCGAACGCCGACCTTGGCGCGCGCGACGGCTCGGGGTAGCGCAACAAGGTCCTGCCGCGTCGATCCTGCACGCGATACTGGATGGCGACATGATCCATCGGCGCATCGCGCTGCGCGCACAAGGAGAACGTCTTGTGCTGGGCCACGCAGGTCCACAACGTCACTTCCGCGGGTTTGCAAAGCGGGCTCGACGGGAAATCCGCAGGATCCTTGGCCCAGCTCGTTGCAGCCCCCGCTCGGGGCACTGCGCAGGCAACCACCGCCAGGACGCCGGCCAACCGGGTGAAGCGTTGAAGGGGGAGTTTGCGGGAATTCTTCATGGCATGGACCGCGGCTTCTTGACCCGGTTGCGACAACGAATCGGCTTCGAGGATCCCTGTGACCCGCAGGCCACGTCGATCACCGAGGTCGTGAGCAATGTAACGGTGCAGGTATGCGGAAGCAATATGGCGGGGTTTCTCTGACGCAATGCCAGCTCGAGCCGGCCTGCGCACGCGCCGGCACTGCGCCCAGCACCTGAAAATCCACCGGGCCGAGCTGGCGCGGGGCGGCTGCCCCGCGCAGCCACACGCGCGCCTGCAGGCGATGCGAGCCGGCGGTGATGGGCCAGTCGAGGAAATCGACGTCGCCGCCGCCCAGGCGGCGCCCGTCCAGCAGCCACTCGACGCGGCGCGGCGCCACGCCTGCGGTGTCGAGGGTGAAGCGGTAGACCTGGGCCCGGCGCGGCAGGCGTGGGTCCAGCGCCAGGGTCTCGCCGGGCAGCGGGCGCGCGATGGCCAGGGTGGGCGCGAGCACCGGTGCAGCGGCGCGCGCGCCGGGCAGGCGCCAGTCCTCGCGCCGCACGCAGGGCGGCGGGCCGATCCACTCGCAGGTGGATACCTGGCGCAGCTTCGGATCCTGCCACAGCCCGGCATAGGGCGCGTCGCGCCGCAGGCGCGCGAAGACCTCGCGCAACACCGGCGCCGGGCCGCTCGAGCCAGTCAGCCCGTCGGTGGAGCCTCCCCCCAGGCGCCCCATCCACACCCCGACGGTGTAGCGCTTGTCGAAGCCCACGCTCCAGGTGTCGCGGTAGTCGCTGGACGTGCCGGTTTTCACCGCGGTCGGGTACGGCAGGTCGAGCACACTGTCGGCGCCGAATTCTGCGGCTCGCGCATCGGGATCGGACAGGATGCTGGCCAGCACCGAGCTGACTGCGGGCGACAGCAGGGGCAGTGGCTGCGGCCGCGGCAGGCCCGCCAGCACATGCAGCGGCAGCCAGCGACCCTGGCGCGCAAGCATCGCATAGCCCTGCACGAGCTCGTACAGGCTGACCGCGCCGTCGCCCAGCACGATGGCTGGGCCGTAGTAGTCGGCGCCTCGCCGCAGGCTGCGAAAGCCCAGCTCCTGCAGCAGCTCGACGATGGGGGCGACTCCGACGGCCTGCGCCGTGCGCACCGCCGGAATGTTCAGGGAGTTGGCCAGCGCATAGCGCAGGCTGACCCGCCCGTAATGGCGCCCGCTGTAATTGCGGTAGCGATGCACGCCCGGCCCGACGGCCTCGGCCAGCGGCGTGTCAAGCAGCACCGTGTCGGGCTGCCAGCCCAGGTTCTGCATCGCCAGGCCATAGACAAAGGGCTTGAGCGCCGAGCCGGGCTGGCGCGGGCTGAGCACCGGGTCGAGCGCGAACGACCCGTGCTGCGGCGCCACCGCCCAGGCCAGTACCGCGCCGCTGCGGTTGTCCACCACCAGCGCGGCGGCATCGGCGACGCCGCGCGCGGCCAGCAGGCGCTGGCGTCGCGTCAGCGCGTCCTGCACGAAGCGCTGCAGCGGCGCGTCCAGCGTGGTGCGCTGCACGGGAGCCTGGCGTCCCAGCGCACGGGCGCGCGCCGCGGCATGCACGACGAAGGCCCCCGCGTCGAGCGCCAGGGTCTGCTGCCCCGGCGCGATCGGGGCTCGGCGCACAGCTTCGGCCTGCACCGCCGCGATGGTGCCCGCCGCCTGCATGCGCCCGGCCAGCTGATCCACCGCCCGACGCAATGCGCGCGGGTGCCGGCGCGGGTCATAGCGCGTGGGCGAACGCACCAGCACAGCCAGGGCGAGTTGCTCGGCCGGATCCAGCGCCTGCGGATCGCGGCCGAAGTAGTAGCGCGCGGCCTGCACCACGCCGCGGCGACGCGCGCCGTACGGCACCTGGTTCAGGTAGAACTCCAGCACCTGCGCGTGGCCGAAGCGGCGCAGCAGGCGCGCGGCATCGAAGCCCGCGTTCCAGTGACTCCAGTAACCGCGCGGGCGCGGGTGCAGGATGCGCACGACTTGCTCGCCGATGGTGCTGGCCCCACGCACCACGTGGCCCGCACGCAGGTTCTCGCACAGCGCGTCGACACGCGCGATCCAGTCCGCCCCGCCGTGCTGCCAGTAGCGCTTGTCCTCGGAACTGACAAAGGCTTCGCGCAGCAGCGGCGGCACCTGCCACAGCGCCAGCGTGGCGTTGGCGTTGAGCGCGCCGCGGTAGCTGTAGCTCAGGGGCGTGCCGTCGGCCGCGAGAAACTGCGGCGCCACGGTGGTGGTCGGTGGCCGCAGCGACCGAGGAAGGGGCATGCGCGAGCGCCAGGTGGCCAGACCCAGCAGGACCGCGGCGACCGCCGCCACGGACGCGGCGGCGCCCAGGCGGCGACGCAGGCGCGCGCTCATTGCGGGTCGCGCGCGCGCACGTCCAGGGTCTGCGATGCGCCGCGCCCGAACACGTCGGGCTGATAGATCTCGCGCACCGTCGGGGCCGGCGCGATGAAGCGGCCCGGGGCGATGACCTGCGCCGCGTACACCAGACGATAGTGCCCGGCCGGCAGGGTGTCGGCGTAGAACCGCACGGCGTCGAAGCTGGTCTCGCGATGGTAGAAGCCGCCGCTGACCATCGACAGGTCGGGCCACGCCCCGGCGTCGAACATCAGCACCGAACGCCCCGCCAGACTCGCCGGGCTGCTGTCCACGGCCGTGGCCAGCTGCCGGTTCACGGCCTCGAAGCCGCCGGGCAGCGGGTCGCTGACCACGACGTAATGGCGCTCGGTGGGCGCGTCGACATCGAGCTCCACGCGCACCACGTCGCCGCGCCGCAGCACCGTGCCCGGGCCCACCGGCACCCAGCGCATGCCCTCCTGCACCGTGTAGCTGCGTCGGATGCTGAAGCCGGCGTCGGCCGCGGCCAGCGCAGCGGCGGGCATCGCGTAGCTCAGGCGCAATTCGTAGTACAGGCGCCCCTGTCCGGCATGGGCGATGTCGAGCGTCGCGGCGCGCCCCGCCGCTGGCGCCGGCAGCTGCAGCGACACCGCCGCGGAGCCGCGGGAATCGAAGCGCGCCTGTCGGGCCGGCGCTCCAGTCCCCGTCACGCGGGCGACCAGATCCCGCACCGGGGGTTCATAAGCGTCGGCATAGTGCACGATGGCCGTGGTGCAGAACACGTTCTCCTGGCTGTTCGGCCAACCGCCGGAATTGCGCCGGCGCGCAGTGATCCAGCGCATCGCCTTTTGCGGAGTCGTGCCCAGCAGGCCCTCGTCGCCGAAGCGTCGCTTGTACAGCGCCATCGCGTCGAGCACGGCGCAGTTGTCCCGCAGCGGTGTCGCCAACAGCGAGGCGTAGGCGTCGCTGCGCCCTTCGTTGAAGGAAATCTCCCCAGCCGACTCCTCGGCGCTGGACAGCAGCGCGCGCACGATGCTGCGGGCGCTGGCGTGGTCGTCGGTGTCCAGCGCGGCATCGAGCAGCAGTGCGCGCCCGAACAGCCCCAGCTCGGGCAGTTGCGGCAGCATGCCCGCCACGGCGCCGGGCCGGACCCCGCCCGCGGGGGCCAGCGCGGCCAGCGCCGCGGCGCGCAGCACGGCGTCCGCGCCCGCGGCGTCCAGCACATTCTTGCGCAGGTAGCCCTGCAG
>JAKAHP010000250.1 GCA_021825505.1 Pseudomonadota bacterium | reverse complement strand
ACGAGCACCGCGACCAGGACGATCAACAGGCCGACGTTGCGCTCGATCGACTCGTGACTGAATTTCGTTGCTGCCATGATGGCATTTCTCCTTGGTCGTCGATGCGTTCAGGCGTGGGCCGCGGCCAGCTCGGGGATCGGCGCGTCGACGGCCTTGCCCTGGCGAATCGTGCGATAGCTGTTGTAGACCATCAGGCACATGCCGAAGATGTAGATCACGCCTCCGAGCAGACGGATCACGTACAGCGGCTTGACCGCGACGATCGACTCGATGAAGCTGTAGGTCAGCGTGCCGTCCGGCTGCATCGCGCGCCACATCAGGCCTTCGGTGACGCCGGCCACCCACATCGCGGCGATGTACAGCACGACGCCGATGGTGGCGGTCCAGAAGTGCCATTCGATCAGGCGCTTGCTCCACATCTGGGTCTGGCCCCACAGGCGCGGGATCAGGTAATACAGGCTGCCCATCGTGATCATGCCCACCCAGCCCATCGCGCCCGAGTGCACGTGGCCGATGATCCAGTCGGTGTAGTGACCCAGCGCCGAGACGGTCTTGATCGACAGCATCGGACCTTCGAAGGTCGACATGCCATAGAACGACAGCGCGGTGATCAGGAACTTCAGGATCGGGTCGTCACGCAGTTTGTGCCAGGCGCCCGACAGCGTCATGATGCCGTTGATCATGCCGCCCCAGCTCGGCGCGAGCAGGATCAGCGAGAACACCATGCCCAGCGACTGCGCCCAGTCGGGCAGCGCGGTGTACAGCAGATGGTGCGGACCGGCCCACATGTAGACGAAGGTCAGCGCCCAGAAGTGGACGATCGACAGACGGTACGAATAGATCGGACGTTCGGCCTGCTTGGGGATGAAGTAGTACATCATGCCGAGGAACGACACGGTCAGGAAGAAGCCGACCGCGTTGTGGCCGTACCACCACTGGATCATCGCGTCCTGCACGCCGGCGTAGACCGAGTAGCTCTTGAACGAGTCCCAGGCGATCGGCAGCTTGGCGTTGTTGACCACGTACAGCAGCGCGATGGTCAGGATGTAGGCGCCGAAGAACCAGTTCGACACGTAGATGTGAGGCGTCTTGCGCTTCATCACGGTGCCGAAGAACACGATAGCGTACGCGACCCAGACCAGCACGATCAGGATGCTGATCGGCCATTCCTGCTCGGCGTATTCCTTGCCGCTGGTGTAGCCCAGCGGATAGGTCACCGCGCACAGCACGATCACCGCGGTCCAGCCCCAGAACGTGAAGTCGGCCAGCTTGGGCGCGAACAGCTTGGTCTGGCAGGTGCGCTGCACGATGTAGTAGGACGTCGCGAACAGCGCCGACCCCCCGAATCCGAAGATGATGCCGTTGGTATGCACCGGGCGCAGGCGCCCCCAGCTCAGCCATGGCAGCCCGTAAGTCATGTCGGGCCAGATCAGCTGTGCGGCGATGATGATGCCGACAAGCATCGCGACGACCGCCCATACCAGCGTCATCACGGTGAACTTGCGCACCACCCCGTAGTTGTATGTTTCCTTTGTCAATGCTTGCGCACTCATGTCATCTCCAGTCGAACCGGTCGAAGCTCCCTAAGCGAAGGCTGCACGCGTCACGCGCGCGCAGTCATCGGCCGCCAAGGTAGCTGAGGGGGGCGCCCTCACGGTTGACTTGCGTCAAGTAGCATTTAGAAGCCATGCAGGGGGCATGGTTTCAGGTGGGTTTTTGCGCGTCGTCAGCGTTTCCTGACGCCTGTCTGTCGACAATCGACCCATCGTCGACAGCTCGCGGCGTATCGTCGTCCATCAGGATCGCGTGCGCCGGGCCTTCCATGTCGTCGAACTGGCCGCTGCGTGCGGCCCACCACAGCAGCACGACGATCAGCCCGACCACGACGACGCTGATCGGGATCAGCATGATCAGTGCGGAGTCCATGACCCGTCCTTGGTTCGCAGCCAGACCAGCCTGGCCGAATTGAGCACCACCAGCAGCGACGATGCGCTCATGCCGGCGGCCGCCCACAGCGGCGTGATGCGGCCGGCCACCGCCAGCGGCACGAATACCGCGTTGTAGAGCACCGCCCATGCCAGGTTCTGCCGCATCACCTGCTGCGCGCGTCGCGCCATCTCGACCAGCAGCGGCAGCGCGCGCATATCGTCGAAGGCCAGCACGATGTCGGCCCCGGCGCGCGCGATCGGCGCGGCGTTGGCGAAGCTGACCGAGACGTCGGCCGCGCCCAGCGTCGGCGCGTCGTTGACGCCGTCGCCGACCATCGCCACGCGCAGGCCCTGCGCCTGCAGCTCGCGCACGCGCGCCAGCTTGTCCTGCGGCAGCATGGCGCCAGCGGCCTGCGCGATGCCCACGCGCTCGCCCCAGGCGCGTGCGCGCTCGGGCTGGTCGCCGCTGAGCAGTTCCAGGCGCGCACCGCCGGCGGCAAGCGCCGCCACCGCCTCGGCCGCGCCCGGTCGCAGCGTCTCGGCGACTTCGAAGCGCGCCAGCACCGCGCCGTCGTCGAGCGTCGACAATTCCAGCGTGGTGGCCTGCGCGTTGCCGCCCGTCCCAGCCTGGCGCGGCCGGCCGATGCGCAGCAGCTGGCCGTCGACGCGGCCGACCACGCCTTCGCCCGGCACCACGCGCACGTCGCTGGCCGCAGGCAGCGACAGGCCGCGCGCCGCCGCCTGCGCCAGCAGCGCCAGCGCCAGCGGATGGCGCACGCCCTGCTCCAGCGCGCAGGCGCGCGCCAGCGCGTCGTCGGCGTTGCCGCCGTCGCGGCACCACACCACGCGCACCTGCTCGCCCTGGCCGCAGGTCAGCGTGCCGGTCTTGTCGAACACCCAGGCCTGCACCCCCGCGACCGCGTCCAGCGCGTGGCCGCGCGCGATCAGCACCCCGGCGCGCGACAGCCGCGCGGTGGCCGCGGCCAGGGCCGCCGGCACCGCCAGCGACAGCGCGCACGGGCAGCTGACGACCAGTACCGCGATCATCGCCGGCACGATGCGCGCCGCATCGAGCCACCACCACAGCAGCGCGGTGCCCGCGGCGATCAGCAGCAGCACCAGCGTGAACCAGTGCGCGGCGACATCCGCCAGGCGCGCCGCGCGCGGCTTGTGGCGCAACGCACCGTTCATCAGTTCGACCATCTGCGCGATGCGCGTGCCCTGCCCGGCACGTTCGGCGCGCACCACCAGCGGCGAGTCCACGTTCATGCTGCCGGCCAGCACCGCGTCGCCCGGCTCCTTCGCGACCGCATTGCTCTCGCCGGTGAGCAAGGCCTCGAGCGTGTGGCTGCTGCCGTCGAGCACGATGCCGTCGACCGGCACCAGACTGGCGCTGGGCACCTGCACCACGTCGCCGGCGCGCAGCCGCGTGATCGCGACGCTGCGCCACTCGCCGTCCGGCTCGCGTCGGCGCACCGCCGCCGGCAGCTGCTCGATCAACTCGTCGGCCGCGTGCGTGCTGCGCTGGCGCAGGCTGGCCTCGATCAGGCGCGCCGACAGCAGCAGCGCGAGGAACATCGTGACCGAATCGAAGTACACCGGGCCGCTGCCGCGCACCACACTGACACAGCTCACCGAGAACGCGCCCCACAGCCCGAGCACGACCGGAACGTCCATGCCCAGGCGCCGCATGCGCAGGTCGCGCCAGCAGCCCTGCAGGAAGGTCCAGCCCGAGAACAGCAAGGCGGGCAGCGTGATCGACATGCTGGCCCAGCGGAAGATCCCGGTCTCGGCAGCGTTCATCGATCCCGCCGCGAAATAGCCGGGCATCGCCAGCATCATCACCTGCATCATCGCCAGCCACGCCACCAGCGTGCGCAGCACCGCGTAGCGCTGCGCGCGCCGCTGCTGCACTTCGCTGGCGTGGCGCACGTTCGGCGACGGCTTGTAGCCGATGCGCGCCATCGCCTCGAGCAGATCGCCCAGGTGCACGCGCGCATCGTCCCATTCGAGCAGCACGCGCCGCGTCGCGTAGTTGACCGCCGCGCTGCGCACCCCGGGGATGCGCCCGAGGTGGTGTTCGATCAGCCACACGCAGGCGCCGCAGTGGATGCCCTCGACCGCGACCAGCGTGCGCCAGACGCCGCCGCCGAGGTCGGTGGCGAACGCGGCGAGGAAGTCGTGGTCGGCCAGCGCGCCCCACTGCTCGCGCAGCCGCACGATGTCGGCCTCGGGCAGCGCCGGCAGGCCGGCGGCGTCGCGCCGGTCGTAATAGGCGCACAGACCGCCTTCGGTGATGACCTGCGCCGCGGCCGCGCAGCCGCCGCAGCAGAACAGCTGGGCCTGGCCGGCGACGTCGGCACGCACCGGCGGCTGCGGCAGCGGCGCGCCGCAGTGATGGCAAAGGTCGGCGGCGGCGGCCGCCCCGGGGGCGAGCGCAACGGTGGCGGCCTGGGTCATCGCGCCATCCTAGGCAAGCGCGCGCGGCGGCTTGTTGCGTTGTATCAAGAAATCCCGATACTGGGCCCGGATGATCGACGTCAGCCGCGCCGGCCCAGCTTGGCGAAGGCCTCGGCCATCGCCGAGCGCGGCGCGGCGTCGCGCCGCGTCCCCGCGCCGCCCTGCCCACCCGACCCACCGCGCGCGCCGGAGCGCGGCG